>NZ_JBWPWW010000015.1:0-60583 GCF_056590795.1 Prevotella sp. C0026C3
TAGTGGGTCAATAATAAATCGTTTTACTGGGTCTAAGATACTTTGCCAGCGTGGGTCAAATTAGTGTGGCTTTTCCACTTAGCGGTCGATGACGAATGAACGGGTTACGATGCCGTTGTAGGTGTTTACGGTTAGACGGATTTGAGTAGTTTTTTTGATGTCGTCAAGTGGTATATTGACATACTGACGAACAGTATAGTATTCGGGAACACCGTTTTGTCGGTGATAGAGTTGTAGGTAAATGGTAGGCATACTGGTACCTGTTGCCGATGTGGAATCGTGCATCACCGAGACTACTTGCTTATTGTCTACACCGTCTTGTCGACCGGTTTTTAGTCCCAATTGCAAGTTTAGATAGCGACGGTTGGTACTCATCCATGCGCTCTCCAGCTTTAATGGATCGGTAAAGATGGTGTCAATACGTGCTGTAGGTACGCTTTTGAGAACAGGGACACGTGCTATTTGAATGGCTTCGGTGGTGTGGTCGGTCACCTTTCCGTAGTAGAGTAGGGCGCGATAAGTGGAATCCGGCGTCGTAGCCCAGTCGGCTTTGGCATGCGGACTTAGCTTAAGTAGGTCTCCCTTATCGGTATGGCAGTAGTCTATTTGTCCTTTGGTAGCAGCATGCGCATCCACGATGTCGGCCTGAAGATATGAATATCGGCCGTCACCGGTGTCATAGCTGTTGTGCTCGCAAGCTATGATGAGGGGGATAAACAGTGCCAACCAATATTTCGACATATTACTTAGTAGCTGCTAAATAGTTGATGGCAGGGTTGGCATACATGGTTAACAGACGTTCGCGGAGATAGGCTTCATCTTTATTAGGGATGTCTATCTTGGTTAATTGTCCTGCTATGTATTGCTCAAACTGTTGTTGTTGCTCGGTCGTATAGGCACCGGTGTGCTCCTGTGTGCCATGAAGTAGGTCGAGAGCTACGTAGTTTGACGGGTAGAGACGATAGTTACGATGAATCTCGTGGTCTATGTGAGCAGCGATTTTCTCGTATAGTTCGGCTTTCGGCATGTTTTCATCGAGAGTCGAGAGATAGTCGTCAATGCATGGAGTACAATGATAATGTAGGTGCCCTTTGTAGCCCATGATGCCCGTTTGCATGCTGTGTACATCGTCTTGAGCGCTCTTTCTCCACCCCGGAACGTCGCGCTTAAGTTGGAATTCGGCCGCTTTGAGATAGTCACAGGGGTCGTATTCGTAGGAAAGCGACAGTGGAACGATATGCATTTGCTTCAATCTATCGATGATAGAGCCTTCACCTCCCATCGTAATCATCTTAAGAATAGCCTCTTGGGTGTGGTCGTTGCTGTCCTTGGCACGACCCTCTCGCTGTGCTATCCAAATGTTTTCATGCTTCTCACTAATGGCGAAATGCATGTAATCGGCCAATCGTTTGCTCGAAAGGAGCATTTGGCGCATGGGCAATCCACGCTCTACGATGAATGATTTGTTAACTCTTACGAGGTCTTTCACCCATGGTAGGGACAGTAAATTATCGCCAATGGCAATCTCACAAGTAGTTGTGAACTTGGCATCTATGAGGAACATGGACAGAGAAGACGGGTCCATTACGATGTCGCGGTGATTGCTGATGAACGTATATCGTCCGGTATTGTCGACCGCTGATGCGTCCATTTCAAAACCGGTAGTGGTCTTTGTCAACACATTTTTGACGAAGTCGTAGCTGAAAGCGTACTGAAACTCCATGCTGGTTTTGCATGCTCGCATTTTCTTACCGATGGCTTCGATAGACACACCGGGCATCAGAAAGTTCATCACGGCTTGAAATTGCGGATGTGCCAACAATCTGTCGTACACCTCAGGAAGCTCTTCCGGCTCATAAGGTCGGATAGCATCGAATTTCTTCAGTAGTTCTTTGTCCATGGTTCGTAAGATTAATGGTGAAAGATGAAGGCTGTTGGCGTTAGTCGAACTGGTTCTCTACGATTTCGCTCAACACCTCTTTGATATCCAATCCGGCTGCACGCACCTGCTGAGGAATGAAACTTGTGGGAGTCATTCCGGGTGTTGTGTTGATTTCAAGCATGTTGATTTGATCGTTACCGTCTTGGGCTTTTGAGATGATATAGTCGATACGTATGATTCCGTTGGCGTGCAGGATGTCGTAAATACGACTTGTCAACTTCGCAACTTGGGCTGCGGTGTCATCGCTAATACGTGCCGGTGTAATCTCTTGTACCTGTCCGTTGTACTTGGCATTGTAGTCGAAGAACTCGTTTTTAGTCACAACTTCAGTGGCAGGGAATACTACCGATTTGTCTTTCGTCTTATAAACACCCTGCGAAATCTCCGTTCCTTCGAGATAGCTTTCTATCATTACCTCATCGCTCTCCATGAAAGCGACACGCAGGGCAGGCGCCAACTGGTCTACGTTCTTTACCTTTGAGACGCCGAAACTGGAACCGTCGGCAGCCGGTTTCACGAAACAAGGCATGCCAAGGCGGCGTTCCACCTCTGCTTCATCGCATGTGTCTTCGCGCCGAAGTAGCATGCTGTCGGCCACATTGATACCGTATGTACTGAGATATTTATTGAGTACGAATTTATCGAAAGTCAATGCTTCAACCAAAACACTGCTAGTGGAGTAGGGCATACCAATGAGTTCAAAGTATCCTTGCATGTATCCATTCTCACCGGGCTGGCCATGAATGGTGATATAAGCATAATCGAAGCACGTCGTTTTGTCGTCGAGCAAGAATGAGAAGTCGTTCTTATTGATGTGCGCAATGTCTCCGTTGTCGAGGTTTACGTGCCAATCGTCTCCCTTCACATCAACAATGTAGATGTTATAACGCTCTTTATCGAAAAAGGAATAAAGTCCCTGTGCAGAGCGCAGAGATACATCGTGTTCCGATGAATCGCCACCACAAACGATAGCAATCGTTCTCTTTAAATTTTCCATATTATCAAATTGTTTTCTATTTTTCTTCAAAAGTATTGGCTGTAGTGCCATGTATGAAGCTTCTCCACTTCTCTACGAGCTGGCTTAAATCGCTTGGCCATTCGCTTGTAAAGTCCATCTGCTTGCCTGTGATGGGATGTACGAATCCTAAAGTGCGGGCATGTAGAGCCTGTCGATTACAGATTTTGAAGCAGTTCATGATAAAAGCTTTATACGTACTGCTACGTTGTCCGCGCAGGATTTCGCATCCGCCGTACCGTTCATCGCCAAAGAGCGGATGCCCGATGTGCTTCATGTGAGCACGTATCTGGTGAGTTCTACCGGTCTCAAGGATACATTCTATCAGCGTCACGTAGCCGAATCGTTCGATGACGCGGTAATGAGTAACGGCCGGTTTGCCTATCTCGCTATCGGTAGGAAACACCGTCATGCGCAGTCTATCCTTGGGATCGCGTGCTATGTTGCCTTCTATGCGCCCCTCGTCTTCGGCTAAATTACCCCACACCAGTGCATTGTAGCTGCGATGAGTGGTCTTGTTGAAGAACTGCTTACCCAAAATTGACTTTGCATCGGCGGTCTTTGCCACAACCAACAGTCCGCTTGTGTCCTTATCAATACGATGTACCAACCCCACTTCGGGGTCATTAGGGTCGAATGATTTCAAGTCCTTCAGATGCCAAGCCACGGCATTGATGAGTGTACCGGTGAAGTTTCCAGCTCCCGGATGTACCACCATACCAGCCTCTTTGTTGACTACCATGAGTGCATCGTCTTCGTAAACGATGTTCAGGGGAATGTCTTCGGCCACGATACTCGTGTCGTGTTTCGGCTTGTCGAGCATCAATGTGATGACGTCGAGAGGCCGAACCTTGTAGTTACTCTTTACCGGTTTGTTGTTCACACGGATGGCACCGGCCTCCGCTGCTGCCTGTATACGGTTGCGACTGATATAGGGATTGCGCTCTGTAAGGTATTTGTCGATACGCACAGGCTCCTGTCCTTTGTCGACTTCTACCCTCCAATGCTCATAGAGTTGTTGGCTTTCGTCGCTGTCTTCTATCTCGTCAATTATCTCTTCTATCATGTATTGCGAGGCTCTAGTGTTGTTAACTACTCTTTCCTTGGTGTTGTAGCGGGCTGCTCTTCGGGTACAGTCACCTCTTGGAACTCGTCTACATCGCCCTTTTCTTCCTCAAATATGGGGGCAGTTGTGGGTTCAATGTAGTCCACGGAGTCGTCGGCAGAGCGCTGACCGTTGCCCACCTGTATCGTCAAAGAGTCTTCTACGGATATGCGTTGTCCTGCCGTTACGTGCTGACCACGTACCACGATGCCGTATACCCAATCTCTTTCGCCGGCCACATATTCCGGTTCCGTGAGCTTAAAGCCCATGGCTGAGAGTTTGGCGATGGCTTCGCGCAATGAACTATTGTCTATGACATCGGGCAAAGCGATGGTAGGTGACTGGAGCGAATTGATGGTCACATAAACGATATGTCCCGATTTTACGCGCTCACCGCTTTCAGGTGACTGCTCCAATATGCAGTCGGCAGGCTGCGATTTCACATATCCTGTATCTGTTACGACCATGGTAAGCCCTAGATTGCTGAGCATTTGCTCGGCATCCGTGGCGTTCATGTGTTTAATATTCGGTATCGCGATGGATTCGCCATGATGCGTATAGACATCAAGACCGTACTTCACGCCGAAGCAAAGTGCCACGATAACGATGCCCATTGCCAATATGTTGCCCCAGAAATAACGGCTTTTGAATTTATTGACGAATTCAGATGATTTCATCTTGCTTTATAATTGGAATGTTATGCAAAGATAAGTAATTTTTCGATAAACCATTGTGATTCCACGAAAAAGTGTGCATACACGTTTCGGGTGCGCCGTGTAGGCGGCTCTTAAACACAACATACCCCCATGAGAAAGATTCCTCAAGGGGGTATGTTGAAGTTCTTTGTTGAAAAAGAACTTGACTCTGTTCACTGTTTATTTGCCGTGATTCTCGCTAGAAACAGTTAGTTTCTTACGTCCACGTGCGCGGCGAGCAGCCAAAACGCGGCGACCATTCTTGGTTGACATTCTCTCGCGGAAGCCGTGCTTGTTCACTCTTCTTCTGTTGTGAGGCTGAAATGTTCTTTTCATTTTAGTTCTATTTTATTATTATTTGTTTCTTCGCTTTGGGCTGCAAAAGTACTCATAATTTTCGAAATGGCAAAGAAATAGACTAATTTTCAGCCACTTTCGAGCGTATTTTGTATTTTATTCGTAACTTTGCAATCGATTTTAGACGTATATTTAACGTGTAAATATATATAATAACACAAATATGATCAATTCACAGGAAATTAAAATCGGAACTTGCATCCGTATGGATGGTAAGATTTGGACATGTATCGACTTCCAGCATGTAAAGCCCGGAAAGGGTAATACGGTGATGCGTACAAAGTTGAAGAACGTTTCCGACGGTCGCGTATTGGAGCGTACGTTCCAAGTAGGATTCAAGTTGGAGGATGTTCGTGTTGAGCGTCGCCCTTATCAGTATCTGTATCAAGACCCAACAGGTTACATCTTCATGAACCAAGAAACTTTCGAGCAGATTCCAATCGCTAGAGAAGGTATTGAGGGTGTAGACTTTATGAAGGAAGGCGACGTCGTAGAAGTCGTTACAGATACATCGGATGGTACTATCCTGTCTGCTGAAATGCCTGTTAAGACTGTGCTCCGTATTACTCATTCAGAGCCGGGCGTAAAGGGCAACACAGCTACTAATGCAACCAAACCGGCTACATTGGAGACCGGAGCTGAGGTTCGTGTACCTTTGTTCATCAACGAAGGTGACCTGATTCAGGTTGATACACGCGATGGAAGCTACCTGAACCGTGTAAACGAATAATATTTTTTCAGGGCAAAGAGATTCTTGTTGTCTCCTTGAGGGAGGCGGAGTCTCTTTGCCCTTTTCTGTTTCTTTTAATGCCTATCTGCTACATGAAATACTCTGTTATTGTACCTGTATTCAATCGTCCCGATGAAGTGAGCGAACTATTAGATAGCCTTACACATCAGACAGTGACCGATTTTGAAGTTGTCATCGTGGAAGATGGGTCGCAAGTGCCTTGTAAAGAGGTATGCGAAGCGTATGCCGACCGACTCAATCTGCATTATTATGCCAAGACAAACAGCGGTCCGGGGCAGAGCCGAAACTACGGTGCAAGTGTAGCACAGGGTGAATACCTGCTGATTCTAGATAGTGATGTTGTCTTACCCGAAGGTTATTTGAAGGCTATAGACGACGAGTTGAATCGCGAGCCGGCCGATGCTTTTGGGGGACCAGACTGTGCTCACGAGTCATTTACACCAGTCCAAAAAGCCATTTCTTATAGTATGACTTCGTTTTTTACCACAGGTGGCATTCGCGGAGGCAAGAAGAAACTCGATAAATTCTATCCTCGTTCGTTCAATATGGGCATTCGTAGCGATGTCTACCATGCTTTGGGCGGTTTTTCTAAGATGCGTTTCGGCGAAGATATAGACTTTAGCATCCGTATATTTAAGGCCGGTTATCGCTGCCGGTTGTTCCCCGAAGCGTGGGTATGGCATAAGCGTCGTACTGATTTTATGAAGTTTTGGCGACAAGTATATAATAGTGGTATCGCGCGTATCAATCTTTATATGAAGTATCCTGAATCGTTGAAACTCGTCCATATGCTCCCTATGGTGTTTACGGTGGGAGTGTTTCTGTTGGTGATATTGGGAATAATAGGTATCGTAAACCTTGCATTTGGGCAGAATAGTATGCAACATGCTGTTGGTTTTTGGGCTTGTACATTTGCTGCCACCCCTCTGTTGCTCTATTCGTTGCTTATCTTTATCGGATCTACCTTAAAGAATAAGAGTCTGCAAGTAGGTGCTTTATCCATTATCGCAGCTTTTATTCAACTTATGGGCTATGGTTTTGGATTCTTGGAAGCTGTTTGGAAACGTATGGTTTTACAGAAAGATGAATTCTCGGCATACGAGAAGAACTTCTATAATTGATAAGTAAGTGACTCATAATTATCAATTCTCAATTTTGAATTTTCAATTAAATCGATGAAACTCAACATCAATCAGTGGGCCGAAGAAGACCGACCACGCGAGAAACTTCTTGCGCGAGGAGCTGAGAACCTTACCGATGCCGAACTGTTGGCTATCTTGATAGGGTCGGGATCGGTGCATGAGAGTGCCGTAGATTTGATGAAGCGAGTCTTGAAAGACTGCAATAACAACCTCAACGCACTTGGTAAGAAAACAGTGAAAGAGTTGATGGATTACAACGGGATAGGAGAAGCCAAGGCTATTACGATATTGGCGGCTTGCGAATTGGGCAAGCGACGGGCACGAGAAAAAGCTGTGGAGCGTGCCGACTTGGGCAGTGCTACGGCTATCTATAATTATATGCACACCCTGATGCAAGACCTTGACGTGGAAGAGGCGTGGGTGTTGCTCATGAATCAGAATTATAAACTCATCAAGGCGCAACGTATTAGTCATGGTGGCATTAACGAAACGGCGGTCGATGTACGTGTCATCATGAAAGAAGCAATTCTCTGTAATGCCACCATTTTGGCCTTAACGCATAATCATCCGAGCAATAACACGATGCCAAGTCGTATGGATGATGAGTTGACACAGTGTGTTAAGAAGGCTTGTGAGTTGATGCGTATCTACTTCTTAGACCATGTAGTTGTCACCGACGGGGCTTATTATAGCTACCGAGAAGAAGGTAGGCTGTGATGAGAAAAGCTCCTCCCCACCCCTCCCCATAGAGGGGATGGCGAAAGGAATAGACCTTTTCCGTGCTACAACTTAAGAACTTATAAACTCAAAAACTTAAATACTAAAACCTAAACTCGTCTACTTGTCAACTTAAACCCTTGTTAACTAGTTTATTCGTTAACTTGTTTACTAAAACGATTGAGTTGGGTTGGGGCTATTGCAAAGCCTCCCCAGTATTGCTGTATAGCCATTTCAGCATCGCTGCCTAGCCGAGACAGCAGTGTTGCCCGGCCACTGCAACATTGTATTTGTAATTTCCTTAAATGTTTATCTAAACCTAGCGGGTGTAAGAAAATAAGTCATTGCCTGTTCAATCATGTTGTAGGCGGGCTTTAAACAAAAAACCGCGGACATCGTCTGCGGTTGGTATTGTAGTGTAAGAGAAAGGTGGTTTAGAGATATTGTTGAAAGAATTTAGCTATCGTATTGCCGGGCTGTTTCTTTATGGTGGCTTTCATGAATTGGTAGAAAGTCGAGTCGGCCTTGTCGGCATGCCCTTTAAGCATTGCGATACTATCCTTTGACGCATGCCGCATGTTAGCCGAAAGGTATAGATTGGAGGCCGTATTGCGTTGTATGGTGAGGTCTTTCCACTGCTGTATCAGATTATTTTGTGGTGTCCCGGAGGTGATGCTGTTGGTATCGAGGTGCACCTTGATAACGCCGGGTTCGGTCACTACGAGCAGCTCTTGAGCTTGCATGCGCTGTCTGAAAGGCAATCGGATGATGCTCACGCGCTCTGTGTCGCCCTCAAATACAAACTTACCATTGTGCGCATACGTGGAATCCACGTTTCCCCAATTGGCTCCCGTCATGGGTACAAGATAAATTTTCTGCCCATCAGCGACGCCTGCTGTAACCGTACCTTCTATCCTATAGCGTGGCTTGTTGTTACAGCTGAAGAGCAATAGCAAGATTGCCGAGAGAAAAATCACTCTTTTCATGATTCTCATATTGTTTTTGTAAAAAGCCCCGACGTATTGACCGTTCGGGGCTTCCACCTAAATACTAATACCCTACGACGTTACTTTCTCTTGAAATTCCAGAAGAATGCAGTTCCCCAGTCGCCTGCTCCGGGTTCTGGAGCGCAAAGACGGAGTTCTTTGCTGTCGGCTTTGAGAATCTGATAGACGTATTGGCGAGCATTGCCATTATTGACCATGAGACCCATCAATGGAATTGTACCATTGAAAGTGAGGGTTCCGATGTCCCAACCGTCTTTGATTTTGGTACTGGTTGCACTGACACTACCGGTCTCACCACGGCTGGTTTTAACACCGCCGGCGCCTAGCCCCATAGAGAACCAACCATCGAGACCATCTTTGGTGAGTCCTTTATCCTTAGCCTGACCGTCGACTTCGGAAGCTTTAACAACCCACCAAGCCGGTCCGGTAGACTCCATGTATCCACCATTACCCCATACACCGTCGGCTGCTTCAGTGTTCCAAGTGTATGTATAAGATGTGAAGTCGCCCTTACCATCACCAAACAAGGTGGTAAGCATGGGGTCGAGGTCAGTGAATTCTTTTACGTCGATGGATTTAGCTTCCGACTTTGCCACTGAGCGATCAAAGCCTGTAACCTGTACATAGTACTTGACGGTGCGGGCAGGAGGCAATACCTGTACTTTCACCGAAGTACCACTACCGACCATCTCGTTTGTTTCTGCATCGTATACATAGATATAACGTGTAGGCGATGTGGTGACAACGAGGTTGTTGTTGCCTTCTTTCTTAGCTGTAATCTGAAGTTCTTTGCTGAGTTCTTCGGATGTAACGTTGGCTACCGGGCTCTCATCATCTTGCTGCGGATTGCAAGATGCCATCATGAAAGTCAGTAGAGCAGCTGCAAATAATATCTTTTTCATATTTCTGTTTCTTTTTGATGAGTGAATTATTTCCAACCCTGATATTCAGAGGTGTTGTCAGTCCAACCTTCATTTTGGGTGACACTACCCAATGAAACTTGACTTTCTGGCATCTTTTGGAAGCCGGCTGTGGCCTTATAGCGTGCTTCGTAGCCACCGTTGTGGGCTATGTTTTTGTCGGAAGCTCCACAATAGTAGATAGGTTGATTGAGCTGTCTTGATAACATTTGGGCAGCAATGTGCCAACGACGGATGTCATTCCAGCGAGTACCTTCGAATGCCAACTCCCAGCGACGTTCGTTCTGAAGAGCCTTGAGAGAGTAAGCTCCGATAGGGCTCAAGCCTGCACGAGCACGCACTTTGTTGATACCTGCGACGTCTTCTTTCAATTCGCTCTGCATCAAAAGTACATCTGCGAAACGAATCAATACGATGTCGTGGATGTTACCTAATTGGAAGTTGTTGTTGCCTTGTATCCAGTTGGAAGGCCCATACATTAAGCTTTCAAAGCAACTCAGGTAAGGTACCGCGTTAGAACCTGTTGTTGGGAAAGCTTCTTCGTAGGTTCCATCGTTCTTAGCAGAAACCGGAGACTGCTTCTTCTCATAATAGTCGGTTTCTTGAACAAAGTCGGCCCATCCACCCTTTGCATAATTAGGTAGTTTGTTCACATCCTGAATAGATGCTTCAAGACGCTTGTCGCCGGGCTCGGCACTATTCCAGTCGTCTACCAAGTTGGGAGCTACAGAACCTGCACCCCATCCTTGTCCGAAGGGGAATGTATTAGCTAAGTCTTGTCCACCGCGTACACCGAAGTGCAATGCTAGCCCGTTGGCATAACCAATGGTTGTAGCCCAGTCGGCACGCTTGTTAAACTTGATGGCGAACATAGACTCCGGGTTAACGGCATTATCGTCTTCTACCCATTTCAATCCTTTACCCTTGGTATATTCGTAGTCTTCTTTCGTGTTACGGTTACTATATGCCCACAGGTTGCGGAAGTCGGGAACCAATGAGTAGCCGGAACTGTTGACACACTCATCGATACATGCAATCACTTGTGCCTTGGTCAAAGTGTTGCCGTTAGGCAATGCAACTTCGGTCAAAGATTTGTAAGTGGTGCTGGTCAAGTCGGCGATAGTAGTACCGTTTCCGTAGAAACCTGTGTAGAACAACCAAGCACGTCCCAACATAGCACTGGCTGTATAGCGGTCAATATGACCGTTGGTCAGACGTTGTTTTGGCATTGTTGTGGCTGCAGTGTACAGGTCTTGAAGTATCTGTCCCCACAATACTTTCACGTCACCCGGAGTAACTGTCTCGCCGGAAGGAGCTGTCATCAAAGGTACGTTACCGTACATAGATGCCAATTCGTAGTGATAGAAGGCACGTAGGAAGAGTGCTTCACCCATGACCTGCGCCTTGTTCTCTCCGTCTAACTTTGTATTTGGGATAGACGCAATCAGTGTGTTGGCGCGGTTGATGCCTTGATAACGCTGACTCCAGAAATCTTTTGTCATATCAGCATTGTAGTTACAGATGAGGTCTAAAGCCTGCATCATCTTGTCGTTGACACCACCACCACCGAGCTGATCGTCGCTAGCCAAGTCAGAATAATACAAGAACGACTCTTGAGGATTGGCCATCACTGCATTCAAATTCTCATAGATGCCGGCCAAAACGGCTGTCGCATCGCTTGATTTTGCAGGGAAGTTTTCAGTAGACAGGTCCGTCATGTTCTGGATATTGTTGATATCACACGATGTAAATGTCCCTGCTATCATCAGAAGCGAGCCTATGATATATGATATTCTTTTCATTGTTGTTTCGATTTAGAATTTAACATTGACACCAACCAAGAATGTACGAGGTTGTGGGTAGTTACCTACATCAACACCGGTTACCCAAGGCTCTCCACTATTAAGAGCCATACCGTTCTCAGGATCCATTCCCTTGTATCCGGTAATGGTAAATAGGTTCTGTGCGGTGAAGTAGAGACGGAGTTGTGAGAATGGGCATGCTTTCCAGTTCTTAGCGAAATCATAACCGATAGTCATGTTCTGTAAGCGGAAGTAACCAGCATTGTCTACATAGATATCTGATACTTGCTGCCAGTTAGGACCGGTATTCATACGGGCCAAGAGTGGGTATCTGTTAGAGGTTCCTTCACCATTCCAGTAGCCATATACTTCAGAAGTGTAATTCTCTTGCTCACCGTCGGTGAACTTACGATATGATCTTGCAACCTGTTGTCCAAGAGCTGTATAGCCTGTCACAGAGAAATCAAAACCTTTATAACCGAAGTTGAGGCTGAGACCCATAGTTACATCGGGGTTAGGATTGCCCAAATTAGTCTTGTCGGCAGGGGTGATGACACCGTCACCATCAACGTCTACGAACTTTAAATCACCGGGTTTCAAACCTGTTCCTTGTAGAGAATGAGTAGCATCTCCACCACAGTTCTTTGCTAGGTAGGCCTCCAAATCGTTCTGATTCTGAATGACTCCATCGGTCTTATAGCCATAGAAGTAACCGATAGGGAATCCTTCTTCAAAGCGAGCCATGATACCTGTGTTCTGTGCGAGCAAGTCGTTACCGCCTTCATTGTACTTACGAGGACTATTAACGGTAATCACCTTATTATTATTGTAGGCAATATTATAGTTTACACCATAAGTAAAGTCTGTGCCAATCTTATCTTGCCAGTTCAAACCAAGCTCAATACCAGTGTTCCGGACAGTACCGGCGTTCTGCCATTGTTTGTCAAAACCGGTTGTTGCAGCAACAGGAACTTCCAGCAACAAGTCCTTTGTCTTCTTATAATACCAGTCGAAGTTCACGTTCAAACGCTGATTTAAGAAGCGAGCATCAATACCTACGTTGGTCTGTTCTGATGTCTCCCATGTCAATTCTTCGTTAGAAAGACGTGATGGACTGGCTCCCGGTGTATAGCTGTCTTTATTATTATTGAATGAATAGTTAGACAGTTCATCGAATGCAAAGGTTGCTTGGTAAGCGAAACTCGATACAATATTCTTGTTACCATTTTGTCCCCAGCTGGCACGAAGTTTCAAGTAGTCCATCCAACTGCGTGTAGATTCCATAAACTTCTCGTTGCTTACAACCCATCCTGCAGATACCGATGGGAAGTAACCCCAGCGATGTCCGGGGGCAAAGATAGAAGAGCCATCGGCACGGAAGATAGCTGTCAGCATGTAAGTCTCGTTATAGTCGTAGTTGATGCGGCCGAAGTAAGACAGGCTACGAGTGTCTACATAAGGAGTACCGATAACAGTTGCCTTACCACCCTTGTCGCTAGTAGCCGACAGATAAGCGTGGCTGAAATCTCCAAAGATACTTGTTGTAGAGATACCTTGGATGGATTCACCGAAGTTAGGCTTTGATTCGCCGTATTCCATACCGGCTAATACGTCAATATGGTGAACCCTCTCCAAATCGAATTTATAGTTAACAGTGTGGGTATTGCTCCATCCCCAGCCGAGTCCGGCTTGTTGTGTGACTTGGTCGGTGGTACGTTTCATACCTGCCGTATTCTCATTTGCGTTGAAGTTAGGCAAGAAGCTACGCCATGACCATGAACTTTGGTTGTAGTTGAACTGTCCACGATACACCAAGTTCTTGATGGGTTGAATCTCGTAGTAACCTACTGCTGACAGATTAAAGCTGCGACTTTTGTTGTTAGAACCTTGAGAATTCTCCAAAACGTAAAGTGGGTTTACAGTATAAGAGTTGTACTTATACCATCCCTCAGTGCCTGATTTCTTCAGGTCGTCGTTGTTGAAATAGTTGCCATCAGCATTGTATAGAGGCACCAAAGGATTAGCACGAAGCATGTCGGAGATAGAGTTGCCGTACTGGTTTCCTATCTGGATACCTTGATTTTCGCGATGATTGAAGTATACATTCTCCCCAATTTTCACTACATCGAGTCCCTTTTCGTTGCGATAAATGACGTGTTCAGAGTTCAAACGTATGGTGAAACGACGGAAATCGCTCTTGGCGAAGTCTCCACCGAAGATACCATCTTGATACTGATAACCCACGCCGGTGCTGAACTTAGAACGGTCTGTACCGCCGGTAACGTTGAGAGCGTGACTTGTAGTCACTGCATTTTTGTTACGCAAGAGGTCGAGCCAGTTGGTACCCTTGTTCGTTCCGTCGTTGTAAGCCTTCAATAAATCGGCGTCAATGAACTTGCTCCAGTCCCAAGGTGCTACTCCGCTGTTGTTTCTTACGAGGTCTTGTACCTGCATATATTCCTTAGCTGTCAGCAAGTCGGGCATGCGATATACGTTCTGCCAACCCACATTGCCGTCGTAGCTCACCTGTATCTTACCCTCTTTACCTTGGCGTGTGGTAATCAAGATGACACCATTGGCAGCTGCCGAACCGTAGATGGCAGCCGAAGCACCGTCCTTCAATACGTCAATACGCTCGATGTCGGCCGGGTTGATATTGTTAATATCGCCACCCGATACGCCGTCGATAACGTATAATGGCTTAGTATCACTATTCGTACCGGCACCACGGATGGTTACTTTGAATCCATCACCGGGCTGTCCTGATATAGCTTGAATGTTCACACCGGGACTCATGCTCTGCAATGCGCCCAATGCTTGAGTGGTATTCATCTTTTGTAGGTCAGAACCTTTTACTTCGACGGTAGCGCCTGTTACCAGTTTCTTCTTCTGTACACCATAACCTACAACAACGACTTCGTCCAAACTGGTGTCTTCAGACTGAAGTGTAAGAGAAAAATTGGATTGATTTCCCACTTGGATTTCCTGCGTCTTATAGCCGATATAACTAACGACGAGGGTTGCACCCGGTTTCACATTCATGCTGAAGTTACCATCTAAGTCGGTAACAACACCATTGGTAGTACCTTTCTCTAATACGGTTGCACCGATGACGGGGCCTTGAGAATCTACAATGTGACCGGTAATTTTCTTGGCTTGTTGCACCTCTTTGACCGAGGAATTAGGCAAAGCAGCCAATGCTTGTGGTGAATAGGCGAGTCCTAATGTTGCACAAGCACCCATGACCAAAGCTGTCTTTCTAAAATGAAGAGTCATACTTTTAGGTATTTCTATAGGTTAAACGTTTAATAGATTTTGGTATTTGGAGTCTTCTCCAAAAAAAGTAAGTAGATTAGTTTGCAAGTATTTTATACCGCGAACAGCATTTTTAAGTTGAATTCTTTTCCATGAAGTCTTGGTTTTGTATTGTTTAAGTTCTAGATATTTCCTTTTATGTTTAGGTCGTTTGGTGTCTCCTCTGTCTGACGGCAGGTTAGGTTATCATACGTTTTCTTGTACCGTTGGGGAGATTGATGCAATATTTATTGCTCGCAAAGTTATATAATAAAATCTTATTATGCTGATACTATTTTGCTCAATGCTGATACTATCTTATAACTTTATAGCAAAACATAAATTATCTCAAAAAGGGTAAAGTGTCTGAATGATTATTCTCCACCTATTATAATATAGATATATTAGTGAAAATGACTAATTTTGTGCTATTATAATAGAGTAAAGCAAAATATCGTATGATTTCTTTTGAGTGTGATTACAATAACGGTGCGCATCCGTTGGTGCTGCAACACCTAGTTGATACCAATGATAAGCAAAGCCTCACTTATGGCTTTGATGAGTGGAGCGAGCGTGCTCGCCATCGTATACGGGTAGCCTGCAATGCGCCAAAAGCCGATGTCTATTTCTTATCGGGGGTGCGATGTTGATCTTCCCTTTATTGCTGAGCACTGTGATGCCTTTTATATCGGTGGCACCAAGGTGGGGGCGCTCTGCGGTGAAGCCGTGGTATTCCTCAATGGAGCACCGCGCCAATTCTTCACCATTGTGAAACAGCATGGGGCTTTGTCTGCTAAAGGACGATTGATGGGGCTGCAATTCGATGCTCTTTTCACTGACGACCTTTACTTCCGCATCTCTAAGCATACCATAGATATGGCTATGAAGATGCGCACACTGTTTCTTAAACGGGGCTATCGACTCTTTATCGACTCGCCAACCAATCAACAATTCTTTATCATAGACAACAAACGCGTAGCCGAATTGGAGAAACATGTGCTCTTCACTCATTGGGAGCCATTTGGCTCAGATGCCTTTGTATGCCGCTTTGTGACAAGTTGGGCTACCACGGACGACGACTTGAAGGTACTTGAAGAGTTGTTGTAAACGACTCGTGTGCATCTATCTAAATCCTTGTTAGGTCTACTTTGTAATTCAAAAAAATCTCCCTCTCTTTGGAAAAAGGGTAGTATGATGTTCTTGCAGTGGCTCGGCAGAATTACTGCAAAGCCTTTTCAGCATTGCTGCGAAGCCGAGACAGCGATGTTGCCAAGCCCCTGCAATCAATTAGTAAACAAGTTTACGAGTAGATAAGTAGACGAGTTGGGAGTGAGAAGTGATGGTTTTATGTCAAAAAAGTATTAGCTTTTAAGACTTGTCAATTCTTTTTTTAATAGGAAGATAAGGCCGGTTGGTCTTTTCATCTTGGTTTTGATAGGTATCTTTTACGATTTGATAAAAAATATATCCCTCCAAGTTTGTAAACTTAGAGGGATATATTAATGGAGTAAATACAACTAGTCTACTTATCAACTCGTCAACTTGTTAACTCTTAGGGTATATGTTGATGAAATAAGAACTTTGAAATAGGCTGCTTGATTACAACGCTTCGAGCATGCGTTTGATAACTACTTCGGCGCTAATCTCACGGTTGGCAGCTTCGGGAATAACGAGGCTGTGCGCACCTTCAATCACGTCGTCGGTGACGATGAGGCCGCGACGCACTGGCAGACAGTGCATAAAGTATCCGTTATCGGTCCATGCCATGTGCTCGGCATCTACAGTCCAATTCATATCTTGGCAAGTTATCTTGCCGTATTCGGCAGGATTGGTGACGCCCGGATTGCTCCAGTTCTTTGCATAAATGAAGTGAGCACCCTCGAAAGCTTTGTGTTGGTCGTATTCTACGCGTGCGTTTCCCACAAATCGCGGGTCGAGTTCATAACCTTCAGGATGCGTAACGACGAAGTCAACATCAGCTCTATTCATCCATTGGGCGAAACTGTTGGGTACGGCTTGAGGCAATGCGCGACAGTGGGGTGTCCATGTGAGTACCACTTTCGGGCGTGCAATGGGCTTATGTTCCTTTATCGTGATGAGGTCGGCAAAGGCTTGTAGCGGATGTACTGTGGCTGTCTCCATGGCAAAAACAGGCTTTCCGCTATATTGAACGAATTGATTGACGATGGTCTCTGCATAGTCGAAATTGCGGTCGGTAAGCCCTGCGAAGCTGCGAATACCAATGATATCGCAGTAGCTAGACATCACTGGAATAGCCTCAAGTAGGTGCTCGCTCTTGTCTCCATCCATGATAACGCCTCGCTCGGTTTCCAGTTTCCACGCACCGGCATTCACATCTAGCACGATGACATTCATGCCTAAGTTCATTGCCGCCTTCTGTGTTGAGAGGCGAGTACGCAGACTATTATTGAAGAAAATCATCAGCAAGGTCTTGTTTTTACCCAATTGCTGATACCCGAAACGATTTTGTTTCACCTCTTGAGCTTCGGATAATGCTGTCCGAAGGTCTCCTAAATCCTCGATATTGAAGAATGTTTTCATATAAAGTCTCTCTTAATAGCTTTCCCACGAAGTCTATATTATATAATAGGTGGGATATGGTTGCCGGTTAATATGAATGGTTGATAATCTCTATTTCACTTTTTGGGGAAGGCCGGGGAGGGACTTCTATTCCCTTATCTGCCCATGTCCTTCTATCAACCACTTGTAGGTGGTCATCTCTTCTAGTGCCATTGGGCCACGCGCGCTGAGTTTCTGGGTGCTGATACCAATCTCTGCTCCGAGCCCGAATTGTGCTCCATCAGTGAAACTAGTGGGTGTATTGACATAGATACAGGCTGCATCTACCATGGTTTGAAATCTCTCTGCAGCTGCTTTATCTTCGGTTACGATGCTCTCACTGTGCCCGCTGCCGTATGTGTCGATGTGTTCGAGGGCTTCGTCGAGACTGTCTACGGTGCGAATACTCATTTGCATGCTCAGCCATTCGGTGTTCCACTCATCGTCTCCATTGATGGGTACGAGCAAATCGGTAGGATAATTGTCGTGCAAAGCAATCATGGCGCGGGTGTCGACATGTAGTTTTACACCCTTTAGCGCGAGTGGTTCGCAGAGTGATGGTAGGTCGTTGAGTCGGCTCTCGTGTATTAACAGGCAGTCGAGAGAGTTGCAAACACTGCATCGACGTGTCTTAGAATTACACACGATATCGCGTCCGATGCAGAGTTCTCCGGCCTTGTCGAAGTAGCAATGTACCACACCTGCCCCAGTCTCAATGACCGGAATCTTGGCCGTATCGCGTACAAAATCAATGAGATGCTTGCCCCCTCGCGGTATACATAGGTCGATATAGCCCACGGCATTGAGCATTTCGGCTGTGGCTTCGTGGCTTGCCGGCAGTAGTTGTACGATATTACTGTCAACTCCGGCAGTATGAAGTACATCGTGGATGAGGTCTACTGCGGCTCGACAAGAGTCGATGGCATCGCGTCCACATTTCAAGATACAGGCGTTACCACTCTTTAGGCAGAGGGCGAATACATCGAAGGTGACGTTGGGGCGAGCCTCGTAGACGACGCCGATGACACCAAACGGCACGCTTACACGACGTAGATGGAGTCCATTGTCGAGTGTTTTCTCCTTTAGCGTATGGCCTAATGGTGAGGGGAGGGTGGCTACCTGACGGAGGCTGGCGGTTATTTCTTGTAGTCGTTCGGGCGTGAGCATGAGTCGATCGTACATCGGATTGCTCTTATCCATGCGTGCCAAATCGCGCTTGTTGGCCTCTAATAACAGGTCGGAATGGCGACTGATGGCCGCAGCCACATATCCAAGCAGCGCGTTTCGTTGCTCATCGGTCATCAAAGCAAGTTGTCGGCTCGCCTTTTTTACGTCTCGGAATGTTTGTTCTAAAGCCATAGTCGATGTGTTTTGGTTATTCCATATACATGTAATCGTAGTGTACAAGCGGCTTGAGTCCGTGTTTACCAATATGCGTTTGCGCCTCTTCGGCACTGTAGGCACTGCGTCCTACGGCCACCGTATGGCCTTTTGAATCGATGATATTGATAATATCTCCCTCTTCAAAATCGCCTTCTATAGCAGTCACTCCCACCAATAACAGGCTTACGGTCTGCTCTCCCTTCAAGGCCTCTGCGGCTTTGTCGTTGATATGAACCAATCCCTTGGCGAAGCTTTCGCTATGGGCTATCCATTTCTTTACACCCGAAGTAGGAGTCGGATTCGGCCTAAACTCGGTGTGTATGGTGCTTTGTGGATGTGTAGCCAGATTGATAAGAATGTTCTCAGTCTTCCCATTGGCGATGAGAACCTTGATACCTTCCTCGGCCACTTTGCGTGCAATGTTGGTCTTGGTAATCATACCGCCACGGCCAAATCCGCTTTTCGTGCTCTGGATGTATTCACTGATGTCGCTGTCGTAGTTCACTACGGGGATGACACGGGTACCGGGTTCGGAGGGTGAACCGTTGTAGATACCGTCTACATTACTCAAGATGACCAGTGTATCGGCATCCATCATGGAGGCAATAAGACCTGAAAGTTCATCGTTATCGGTGAACATCAGCTCTGTAACACTCACGGTATCGTTCTCATTGACGATGGGTATAACACCGTTTTCGAGCATTACCGACATGCAAGCACGTTGATTCAGATACTCTCCACGAGTGGAAAAGCTCTCTTTCATGGTCAATACCTGTCCCACATGCACGCCATATTCGCGGAACAAATCATAGTAAAGACCGATGAGCTTTACCTGTCCGAGGGCAGAAAAGAGTTGGCGTTGTGCCACGCTATCCAGCTTTTTAGACACTTGTAGCTCGTTTCTACCACTGGCCATGGCGCCCGATGATACGAGAACCACCTCATATCCATTGTGTCGAAGCCACACGATTTGATCGACAATGGCCGACATTCGGGTTACATCCAGCTTCCCGTCGTCGCGTGTGAGCACGTTGCTACCAACCTTTACTACGATTCGTTTCATTGTTATTTGCAGTTTACCAGTTTACGAGTTGACAAGTTAACGAGGGTTTCGGTTACTCGATTATTTGGTAAATCGAGTATGCAAATTCTTGTCAACTCGTCAACTTGTCTCCTTGTTAACTATTTCCTGCTCCGTCTTTTTGCCTGATTTCCACGCGTCTAATCTTACCGGAGATGGTCTTCGGAAGTTCGTTGACGAACTCAATGATGCGTGGATACTTGTAAGGAGCGGTGACATGCTTCACGTGGTCTTGCAATGTTTTGACCAGTTCGTCGCCCGCTTTGTCTTTCCAACCGTCGGCTAGAACGACCGTTGCTTTCACTATCATGCCACGAATGGGGTCGGGTACGCCTGTAATAGCGCATTCCAAGATGGCCGGATGGGTCATCAGAGCGTTTTCAACCTCGAACGGGCCGATGCGATAACCGCTACTCTTGATGACGTCGTCGGTACGACCGACAAACCAATAGTAGCCGTCTTCGTCGCGCCAAGCCATATCGCCGGTGTGGTAGATGCCGTTATGCCAAACCTCCTTGGTGCGCTCTTCATCGCGATAATAGCCTTTGAAGAGCCCTAAAGGTTTCTCGTCGCCTACCTTGATACAGATTTCTCCCTTCTCACCATCTTCACATTCGGTACCGTCGGGGCGCAATAAGTGGACATCGTATTGCTGATTAGGCTTGCCCATAGAGCCCGGCTTCGGCTTTATCCAAGGGAATGTACCGAGCGTCATCGTTGTTTCCGTCTGTCCGAAACCTTCCATCAAGCTGACACCGGTGAGTTGTTTGAACTTCTCGGCCACTGATGGATTCAATGCTTCTCCGGCTGTTGTGCAGTATTGTAGACTACTTAAATCGTATTGAGAGAAGTCTTCGTGAATCATGAAACGGTAGATGGTAGGGGGAGCACAGAACGATGTAATGCGATATTTCTCTATCTGTCGCATGATTTTCTCGGCTGTGAACTTCTCATGGTCGTACACAAATACCGCTGCACCGGCAAACCATTGACCGTAGAGTTTGCCCCATACGGCTTTTCCCCAACCAGTGTCGGCCACCGTCAAGTGGATACTATTCTCATTCAGATTGTGCCAATAGATACCTGTTGTCAGGTGCCCAAGGGCATAGAGGAAGTCGTGTGCCACCATCTTGGGTTCTCCGCTGGTACCACTGGTGAAGTACATCATCATGATGTCTTCGTTGGTATTCACGTGTTCGGGGCGTTTAAAGGGCGGTGCTTGCTTCCATTCCTTGTTCCAATCGTGGAAATGTGACGGTACGTGAGGGCCTACGCTGATTAACACTTTGACCGTTGGACTGTCGGGCAACGAATTGGTTATCTGTTCAATGATGTATTCGTCGCCGGCACAGATAATTGCTTTCACGCTCGCACCGTTGTTTCGATACACGATGTCGTGAGTGGTTAGCATGTGCGTAGCGGGAATGGCTATGGCTCCTAACTTATGTAATGCCAGCACCGACAACCACCACTGGTAGTGGCGTTTCAAGATAAGCATCACCTTATCTCCATGTCCGATGCCCAGACTTTGATAATATGAAGCCGTTTGGTCGGTCTGTTCTTTCAAGTCTTTGAACGTAAATCGAATCTCTTCTCCTCGTTCGCTAGTCCACAATAAAGCCAGTTTGTCGGGCTGCTCTTCAGCCCATACATCCATCACATCGTAAGCAAAGTTGAAATTTTCGGGTACGATGAATTGCAGATGTTTGGCATAATCTTCCTCCGAAGTAAAGTGGGTCTGTTTTAAGAATCTTTCTATCATTTCGCATGCTTGATTAGATGACTACACAAAGGAATTTAGCCGGCTCTCCTCCCAATGCACGCATGCAGTGGGGACGACGTCCATCGAAGTAGATGGTATCGCCTTTTGACAGAACCAATTCTTTGTCGTCTATTGTTATTTCTAGTTGTCCTTCAATCACCGCGTCAAACTCTTGTCCGTTGTGGGTGTTCTTGTTATATTTCTTTCCGTCTGGTAACGGGTCTACCTGTGTCAAGAATGGGTCTACTTTACGGCCTCTGAAACCTCCGGCCAGACTCTGATATTTGTAGCTGTCGCCACGGTCTATCTCCGGTCCTTGGCCGTAACGAGTCAAGAAGTAGGTACTCATTCGCGGCTCTTCGCCGAAGAGCAACACGTCTAGGTCGATGCCATATCGTTTTGAAATCTTTGAAAGGCGATATACCGATGGGTCGGCTTCGCCGGCTTCAATCTTCAGATAGTGTTCCAAACTGATGTCGCATAGGTCTGCAACTTCCTCTGCTGGGATGTTCAGCACTTCGCGAAGGCCTCTCAGTCGTTGGCCGATTTGTTTGATTGATTCTTCCATTTTGTGGTTATTATGATTGATTTCAAGTCCAAAAGTACGAAACTTTTTCTTATTATACTGACGTGTGAAGGCGATTTTTTGGGCAGATTCTGAACATATCTAAAATTCTTGCGCACAACTATTTAGTGTGTGCAAGATTACACCTTATATTATATAGGGGTGTAAAAAAAGCATGTGAAAAACTCGTCTATATTTCTTTGGGTTTGCTGCAAGGGCATTTCAGCATTGCTGTTAAGCCCGTGCAGCATCACTGAAGAGGCTTTGCAGCAAGCTAAAAGAGCCTCTTTAGAAAAATAAGAGTGGGCGAGTTGATAAATGAACGAGTTGATAAGTGGGTGCAACGAACTATTTAAGTCCGGCTTTCAGCCCCCTAATCACGGCACTGGTAAAGCCTGCGTGTTCCATTTCGTTGAGTCCGCGAATGGTCAAACCACCCGGTGTCGTCACCTTATCTATTTCTATTTCGGGGTGATTTCCGTTGGCTTGAAGTAGTTCTACCGCTCCTTTTACAGTCTGTAGCACGATGTCTTTGGCCACATCGGCCTTGAAACCTAGTTCTACGCCACCCTCAGAAGCAGCCCGGAAGTAGCGCATGGCATAAGCGATACCGCAACTGGCTAGTGTCGTTCCGGCTCCCAAGTGTTGTTCATCGGTGATGTAGGTTTGTCCCAAGTCGTCGAAAATCTGCTTGATGGTGGCTGTTTGACCATCGTCGGTGCCCACTGGGACTATGAAAGTCATGGATGCTCTCACGGCGATGGCGATGTTGGGAATCACTTGAAAGAGTGGGGGGACGATACCATTTTTATCCAACCATGCTTTTAGTTGGTTGGCATCGACGGCAGCAGCCATATTAATGACCATCTGTCGAGTGTAATCCATGAAAGGTTTTACCTCGTTAATAACATGTTCAACCAACCATGGTTTAACCACGAAGACTACTACATCGGCATCTACTACGGCTGCCTTGTTGTCTGTGGTGACGCTTGCGCCGAGTTCGGCAAAGCGGTCTAGCTTGTCGGAATGGGGATTGGCTACGGTCACATCCGCCGGTTTTACAATGTCGCTTTTGAGCAGTCCTTCGGCAAATGAGCCACCCATGGCACCTGCTCCGATAATACTTATTTTCATAGGTTTATTTTTATGGGAGGAATGGGATATTTTATGGGAGATAACAGAAGTAAGCGGGAGTTAATGGGAGATGGTTTATAGGAGTTATCAGGAGTTATCTGAAGTTAATAGGAGATAGCGGACATTTGTCCATATCTTATACTTTAAACATTTGTCTATTAACTCCTATTTACTCCCGTTTACTCCCACTATCTTCTATTAAACATCTCCCATTAACTTCAGATAACTCCTGATAACTCCTATAAAACTTCCCATTATCTCTTAAACTATATCTCTTCCAGTACAACTCTAAATCTTCTCATGAACTCATCTACCTCTTCTCTACTTAAACAGAGGGGAGGGAGAATGCGGAGAATGTTGGTTCCGGCACATCCGGTAAAGCAATGTTGCTCGTAGATGAGCTTATGACGCACCTCTTTATGAGGAATATCCATGACGACACCAATCATCAGGCCGCGTCCGCGAACCTCTATGATGTGGCTGTTTTCCTCTTTTAGCTTGTTCAGTTGGTCTATAAAATAGGTACCAACCGTGTTGGCATTTTCCACTAAGTGTTCTTGTTCGAATACATCGAGTACTGCCAAGGCTGCCGTACAAGCTAAATGGTTTCCGCCAAAGGTGGTGCCTAACTGTCCATAAACGGCTTCAAACTCTGGCGAGATGAGGATACCGGACATCGGAAAACCATTGCCAATGCCTTTGGCCATGCTGATAAGGTCGGGACGAATGCCCAACCATTGGTGGGCAAAGAATTTTCCTGAACGACCGTAACCGCATTGTATCTCGTCGCAGATGAGTACCGTACCGTATTTGCGACAAGCCGTTTGTAGACCTTGCGCGAATTCTGGAGTGACCATATTGACGCCTCCGACACCCTGAATACATTCCAAGATGCAGGCGCATACATCGCCTTTGGCCAGTTCGGATTCCCAAGCAGCGAGGTCATTCATTGGTAAGAAGGTTACGTTGTTGGTCTCGTTGACCGGCGCAACGTACTTAGGAATGTCGGTAACTTCTACTGCCAACGACGTACGACCGTGGAAAGCTCTGGTTACAGACAATATACGTTTGCGTCCATGATGGAACGATGCTAACTTCAGACAATTCTCGTTGGCCTCTGCCCCGGAGTTGACGAGGAAGAGACTATAGTCTTCGTAACCGGAAATCTTGCCCAGTCGCTCGGCTAATTCTACTTGTAGCTTGTTGATGACAGAATTGGAATAGAATCCTAATTCGTTGAGTTGTTGTGTTATCCGCTTTATATAATGCGGATGACAATGACCGATGCTGATGACGGCATGGCCACCATAAAGGTCTAGGTATTCTTGGTTTTGGTCGTCCCAGACCTTGCATCCCCGGCCTTTCACGATGTTTACATCGAATAGTGGATATACGTCGAATAGTTTCATGGGTGTGTATGTTGGGCCTCCCCCAACCCCCTCCCTAAAGGAGGGGGCTTTTGTAAGGAGGCGTTGTTTTATTTTTTCCTCTTTTTAGAAGGGCTGGGGGTGGGGCTAAAATGCACTAGCTTTTAATTTCAGCCCGGTGGTTTCGTCGATTCCAAACATGATGTTCATATTTTGGACAGCCTGTCCTACTGCACCTTTCAAGAGGTTGTCGATACAACAAGTGATGAGAAGTTTGTTGTCTATCTTATCGCAATGCACGAGTACCTTGTTGGTGTTGACCACCTCTTTCAGGTCGATGGCCTTGTCTACATAGTGGGTGAAGGCTGCGTCTTGGTAGAAATCTTTGTATGCTTTGATGATGGTGTCGATGTCGACGTCGGTTTTGATCACCTCAGTGGCAAAGATACCGCGGGCAAAATCACCGCGATAGGGAATGAAATCAATGTTTGCCTCCAGCTGGCCTTGGACTTGTTTCAGACTCTGTCGAATCTCCGGTACATGCTGATGTTTGAATGCTTTGTAGATACTCATGTTGTTGTTACGCCATGAGAAGTGCGTCGTTGCACCCGGTTTTTGTCCGGCTCCGGTGCTTCCAGTGATAGCATTCACAGCCACATCTTCCTTGATGATACCGAGTTTTGCAGCGGGGAGCAGTCCCAGTTGGATGCAAGTGGCGAAGCATCCGGGATTGGCTACGTGCTGGGCGTGGGCTATCTTCTCTTTATTGAGTTCGGGTAAGCCATACACAAAGTCATTGCCGAGAGCTTCTAAACGGAAGTCTTGTGCCAGATCTATAATCTTCACGTGGTCAGGAATAGTATGCTCTTTCAAGAAGGCCTCGCTCTTTCCGTGTCCAAAGCAGAAAAAAACGACGTCTACTTTGTCGAAAGACATTTCATCGGTAAACTTCATATCGGTCTCACCATACAAGCCTTCGTGAACATCGGTCAAAGGATTGCCGGCGTTACTCTCGCTGTTTGCAAATACGATTTCAGCTTCCGGGTGATTCAATAGCAGACGAATGAGTTCGCCACCTGTATATCCGGCTGAACCGAAGATTCCTACTTTAATCATTTGTTATGAGTTTATAAGTTGGTGAGTTTTTTAGTTTCTGAGTTGCTGGGTATTTATTTGCTATCAATAATCCCCTTATTCACTCGGCACGATAAGCCATAATATCAAATAAAGAATGACTCCGCTGAATGCGGTGAAGATGGTTAGCAGAGTGTAGAGAATGCGTGTGAGCGTCGGGTCGAAGTCGAAATATGCTGCAATACCACTACATACGCCAGCAACCATGCGGTCTTTAGGTCGATAAATTCTTTTTCCTGTTGACATTTGGTGATTTTTTTAAGTTTCTAAGTTCTTGAGTCTTTGAGTTCTTGAGTTGGCTAGTAAACGAGTTGACCAGTCTTTTCGAGTCTCTAAGTTCCTAAGTCTTTGAGTTCTTGAGTTGGCTAGTAAACAAGTTGACAAGTCTTTTTGAGCCTCTAAGTTCTTAAGTTTCTGAGTTCTTGAGTTGGCTAGTAAACAAGTTGACAGGTGGACTCCCCTCCTTGGGAGGGGATGGGGGAGGTTCTTACCTCTCCTCTCCCGGATGTGCCCCGTAGTATACTCGCAGCGGTGTAGAGCTTACCTTGATAAACCCTTTGGCCTCTTCGGCAGTCCATCCATGTTGCATCTCGCCATATTCTCCGAGCTTGGATTTCGTCAAATCGTCGTCACTATCTACGCCAACAGTTTGGAAACCATAGGGGCGAAGTTTTAAGATGGCGGTACCGTTTACGTTGCGTTGTGAGCTGGTGAGCATCGCTTCGATATCTGGCATCACCGGTTCGAGATATTGACTCTCGTGCAAGAACATGCCATACCAATTGGCTACCTGCTCTTTCCAGTACTGTTGCCACTTGCTGAGCGTGCTCTTTTCCAACAATCTATGGGCTTCGATAATCAATTTTGGAGCAGCGGCTTCGAAGCCTACACGGCCTTTGATACCGATAATTGTGTCTCCAACGTTGCAGTCACGACCAATGGCGTAGGCTGCACCTATCTCTTCTATCTTTTGAATAGCGGCTATCTTGTCATCGAACAGTTCACCGTTGACTGCCACAATCTCACCTTTCTTAAATGTGATTTTGAGATCGGTTTCTTCATTACAAGTGACATGTTTCAAGTAAGCTTCTTCGGGTAATCCCTGTGTGGGGTCTAGTAATTCACCGCCACAGATACTAGTTCCCCAGATACCTACGTTGTAGCTGTATTTTAATTTGGTGAAGTCGGCCGAGAATCCATGTTCGTTTAAGTAGTCCACTTCCTCTTGACGACTCAACGCTTTGTCGCGTGTGAGGGTGATAATCTCAATTCCCGGAGCCATGACAAGGAAAGTCATGTCGAATCGAATTTGGTCGTTGCCGGCTCCGGTAGAACCATGGGCGATGGCATCAGCTCCAATTTCTTTTGCATAGCGGGCAATGGCGATGGCTTGGAAGATACGTTCTGATGATACGGATATGGGATAACAATTGTTTCTCATTACGTTTCCGAATATCATATACTTCAAACTTTTCTCGTAATACTCCTGTGTGACGTCGAGCGTAGCGTAGGCTACGGCACCTAATTTATAGGCGTTTGCCTCGTTGGTCTTGAGCTGTTCGGCACTAAAACCGCCGGTGTTAGCGCATGCGGCATATACATCCCACCCGTCTTGGGTGAGTTTCATTACGGTGTATGAGGTGTCAAGTCCGCCTGAGAAGGCTACTACGACTTTTTTCTTTCCCATATTCTATTTCCTTTCAATCATTATTCTTTGTATCCATTTTCTATCTTCATGACCCGCTCCATCACTTCTGCGGGAATCTTTGCGGGCAGCTGTTCCTCCGGATCGAAAAGCATGGCAGTGCAAATACAGTATTTACGGCCTGTTCGATGGAGCACATCTTTATTCACACATCCCTCACATCCGCGCCAAAAAGATTCGTCGTCGGTTAAATCACTGAATGTTACGGGATGATAACCTAATTGGGTGTTCATCTTCATCACGGCCGATCCGGATGTTAATGAGAATATTTTTGCGTGTGGCCAACGCTTGCGTGCCAACGTGAAAGTCATGTCTTTGATGCGTTTGGCCAGTCCTAGTCCGCGGTAATCGGGATGCACGATGAGGCCTGAAGTTGTCACATAGTGCTTGTTTCCCCATGTCTCGATATAGCTGAATCCGGCAAACTTATCGCCATCCAAGGCAATGACGGCCTTCGCCTCTTTCATTTTAGTAGCTAGATATTCGTGTGTACGCTTGGCAATACCGGTACCACGCACTTTTGCCGCTTCTTCAATAGTCTTTAAAATGGTGTCTACGTATATCTCGTGGGAGGGATCGGCCACTACCACTTGAATCTTGTCTTTCGGTCTCGAAACTGTAATGGGGGAGGCTGTTTCTGTAGTTTGGTCTTGTTCTTTCATCTTTTTGTTATTATCCCCATGAATGTATGGTGTTGAAAGATTTACATGGAAGTAATTGAATAAAGTTTCTTCAACACCGCTTGTTCGCTTACCCCTTCCTTTAATACTATAAATATGGTGTCGTCGCCGGCTATTGTTCCCAAGATTTCCGGTATGTCGTTCATGTCAATGTTGTACGCTATGCTGCTCGCATAGCCCGGTCTTGTCTTGATGACTCCCATGTTTCCAGAGAAGTTGGCCGATAGAAAGCCCGGTGTATTCATCATTTCCAGCACGCTCATAGGTTTATGTACGCGCTTGTACATCGTCTCGTTGGGCAATACATATACGTATTTACCGTTCATGCTGGCAGCCTTTGCCACTTTCAGTTGCTTCATGTCGCGACTCAATGTGGCTTGTGTCAATTTGAAACCTTCTTGTTGCAATGCTTTCAACACTTCCTCTTGGCTTCCTAATTCCTTGCTGGAAATGAGCATCTTGAGGGCGTCTATTCTGCTTCCTTTATCTTTCATGCTTTGTATTTTTATTCATTATACGGTTGCAAAAGTATGTATTGTTGCATGAATAACCAAATATTTTTGTATAAAATTGCATATTTAGGTGATAAATTATGAGGTATTGGTCTTTTTAGTGCATAAATATGCAACACGGGAGCTTGGTAAATTGAATAGTCAAAACTTCGGCTATTCGATAAAATAAGGATTACTTCACTGCTTTGGTCGCTTCTCTTAACCACGCTCTCTCATCGGTATTGAGTTCCGGTGCAAGTTCGTCGTAGACATGCTGATGGTAGCTGTTGAGCCATGATCGTTCTTCGGGGGTAAGCAGAGATAGGTCGGCGGCACTCAAATCAATGGGGCATAAGGTCAAGGAATCCATCTGTAGGAAATGTCCCATGGCAGTGGTTTGATAGTCTTCTACGATGAGGGTGTTCTCAATACGGACACCGAACTTTCCGGCAAGGTAGATACCCGGTTCATCGGTGATGGTCATTCCGGCATGCAGGGGAGCTGGTTTGTATTCCTGTCGCACCTGATGAGGCCCCTCGTGAACACATAGATAGCTGCCCACACCGTGTCCTGTGCCATGCATGAAGTTTAGTCCTTCGCGCCAAAGCGGTTGACGAGCTACGGCGTCGATGCGTGTGCCACTCGTTCCATCGGGGAATTTACAAAGCTCTAGTTGTATGTGTGCCTTCAGTACAAGGGTGTAGATATGGCGCTGTTCGTCGGTGATGGGGCCGAGTGGGATGGTGCGTGTGATGTCGGTCGTGCCGTCTAGATACTGTGCTCCGCTGTCTATGAGTATGAATCCGCAAGGTTTGAGTGGAATGTCGGTGGCTGTTGTAGGCTCGTAGTGTACGATGGCTCCATGGGCTTCGTAAGCTGATATGGTGGGGAATGACACCCCCTTGTAGAGCGCTTGCTCCGCCCTGAACTGCTCCAGTCGGTCGCTTACGGTTATTTCTGTTTGTCCACCGGCTTCCACGGCCGGTCGTAACCATCGTAGGAATTTCACCATGGCGATGCCGTCGCGCTTCATGGCTTGGCGAAAGCCGGCTATCTCAGTAGAATTCTTGATAGCTTTCAAGACGGGGATGGGTGATGTTTCGCATACGACAGCTTGACATTTGATAGCCTTGCTCAACGTGTAGTTTACTTCTGAAGGGTCTATGAGTATGTTGTATTCAAAATAGTGCGCCAATCCTTCTTTTACTTTTTCATAGGGAGCAACGTCTATATGCGCTGTTTGCAGATAGGCTTCTACTTCGGGTGATAGCTTTCGTGAGTCAACGAAGAGAGTGGCTGTTGTACTCGATATGAGTAAATAGCTCACGAAAAGTGGATTGCAAGGGATGTCGCTGCCACGTAAGTTGAGTGTCCAAGCTATGTCGTCGAGTGCGCAGACGAGCATGCCGTCGGCATGTTTTTCGCGTAGTGCCTGACGAATGCGCCGGAGTTTGGAGATTGTGTCTTCTCCCGCATATTTCAAAGGGTGCAGCATGATGGGGTTGAGTGGAATCTCCGGTCGGTCATTCCATATCTGTTGCAATGGGTCGAAGTTGGTGCGTACGGTGATACCACCGTGCTCTCTCATCTCAGCGATGAGTGTTTCTGCCTCCACGCTACTCTCTACCATGCCGTCGATACCTATTTCCGGTCCGTCAAGTTCGTGTAGTTCATGAGCCAACCATTCTGTGATAGACGGTGTTTCGGGCAGTCCCATTTTCATCAATTGGAATTCCGTTCCGCTTAATTGCTCGGCGGCAGCGAGGAAATAGCGCGAGTCGGTCCACAAGGCGGCACTATTCATAGTGACGACGGCTGTCCCGGCCGAGCCGTCAAAGCCTGTTATCCACTCTCTGCTTGCCCAATGGTAAGGTACTATCTCGCTCTGATGCGGGTCGGTACTAGGGAAGATGAATGCAGCGAGATGTTCACGTTTCAACTGTTCGCGCAGTAATTGGAGGCGTTCGGATATTGCGGTTTTCATGTCTACTTGTTTTGTTTAATGATAGACAAATTTAAGAAATAAAAGCGATACGGACAAAAGCAAATGTTGCAAATTGTCATATCTACATGACATATAGAATATTTAACGTGATTCTGCTTTCGTTTTTTAAGTTTAATAACACATTAATATGATAGCAAACTATGTTGTAAAAGCATTTTTTTGTAACTTTGCGGAAATCAAATGGTAGACTTACAACTTTTTTAAAATAACTAATAATTATGGAATTTTTAACAAACGAAAAGCTCGTTATCGTCGGTGCCGGCGGTATGATTGGTTCTAACATGGCTCAGACCGTACTTACATTGGGCCTGACTCCTAACCTTTGTCTCTATGATATTTTTGAGCCCGGACTTCACGGTGTGGCTGACGAAATCGCTCAGTGTGGCTTCCCTGGGGCAAACGTAACATGGACTACCAATCCCGAAGAGGCTTTCACAGGTGCTAAGTATATCATTTCTTCAGGTGGTGCTCCCCGTAAAGAGGGCATGACACGTGAGGACTTGCTCAAAGGTAACTGTAAGATTGCAGCTGAGTTCGGTGACTATATCAAGAAGTATTGCCCCGATGTAAAGCACGTTGTTGTTATCTTCAACCCCGCTGATGTTACAGCTTTGACAGCTCTTATCCACTCTGGTTTGAAGCCAAATCAATTGACTTCTCTCGCAGCTCTTGACTCTACTCGTCTTCAGCAAGCTTTGGCACTGGAGTTTGGTGTACAGCAAGACAAGGTAACCGGTGCACATACATACGGTGGTCACGGCGAGCAGATGGCAGTGTTTGCATCTCAAGTAAAGGTAGACGGCAAGCCTTTGGCTGATTGTGGTCTCTCTGCTGAGAAGTGGGAAGAAATCAAGCACAACACTGTACAGGGTGGTTCACGTATTATCAAGCTCCGTGGTCGCAGCTCATTCCAGAGCCCTGCTTACAACGCAGTGAAGATGATAGAGGCAGCTATGGGCGGTGAGAAGTTCACATTGCCAGCAGGTTGCTATGTAAACGACGATAAGCTCGGCTTCCACAATGTAATGATGGCTATGCCTACTACCATCGATGCTACCGGTGTACACTATGTATTGCCACAGGGTACAGAAGAGGAGATGGCTTCATTGAAGGCTTCTTACGACCATCTTTGCAAGATGCGCGATGAAATTGTAGGTCTCGAAATCGTTCCTGCAGTAGCTGATTGGGGTAAGGATAATCCTAACCTCTAAGGAGATAGATAACTTTGTAAGGCTTATCGGGTGGTTGCCCGGTAAGCCTTTTAAGTAATACCGATGGACATCACGCTCACATTTCAATATTATTACCGCCCGTTGTGCCTCTATGCCATACACTATTTGCATGACATTGATGCTGCCGAAGACGTGGTACAGGAATGTTTTGCCAAGTTGTGGGAAAGGAAGAAAGACCGGCCGGTGGACAATGTGAAGGCTTTTCTCTATACATCGGTGCGAAATATGTGTATCGATAATATTCGTAAGGCGAACCCGATAGACGGGAATGTGCTACCTTCTGATTTGGAAGGAACGCTGACCGACGGGGAAGCAGAGGAACGATCTTTTCATGAGGCAGAGTTGTGGACTGCCATAGATAAACTTCCTACGCGTTGCCGTGAGGTGTTCGTGATGAGTAAACGCGATAATATGAAGTACCGTGAGATAGCCTCTGAGTTGGGTATCTCGGAGAAAACGGTAGAACACCAAGTGAGCAAAGCCTTGAAAATATTGCGTGGCAAGGTGGAGTCCTTTTTCTATATGCTTGGTTTGTGTGCCTAATTGGGCATACTAAAATTCTAGTTTTATTTTGTTTTTGATTATATTTGCATCGTCATTAAGACTGGTGGTACTCACATGTACGATGAGAAACAAATCATAATCGACTTAAAGCAAGGCTCACCCATGCACTTCGCCTCGTCTATGAAGCTATATGCCAAGCGCCTTTATGCCTTCTGTATAGAATATGCCAAGTCGGTCAATGTACAGTATATCGGTGCTTGGAAGCGTGGTCCGTTGGTGTTTAAGCTCCAAGCTTTGGGTGCAGTGCTTGAAGCTATAGAAGCTTCTTACGGTGTGGATATTCGATTGGACGTGTCGTTGATGCTCACTGACCGCTTCACAGGAACCCTGCCGGTGGACGATTTGTCCTTAGCATTGCGTATCATAGGTGAGACTTATCATCTTCAATATCAGGTACAAGGTGATAAGGTTGTTATGATGCAGCAGAATAGATGACGGATGAGAATTGCGGATTATAGGATATGTGATTATAGATGAAATGAAATAAGCCGCTATATCCTATTTGTATTTCGATAATATTTTCTATTTTTGTAGGAAATAAACCTATCTATGCATAAATATATTGTGTTTTCACCTCGTAGTCGCGGTAGTTTTGTCGAGCGGCTGGGTGAACTCTATTTAGCTGTGGGCGACTATCTGGATTTGGAAAAACTAGATGGTCGAAGTCTATGCTATTGCAAAATATTTCTGAGTGACATCTTGAATCAGCACGCACAGTTGCTGGATTCACCTTTATATATAGATCTATTGTCGGATAACAATTGTACCATTGTGGAGCAAGCACCGGCCGATGGCAGTAAAATCTCACTGTTGTTGATGACCGATGATCAAGCACCGGAGACACTTTTCCACGCTTTGCGACTGACAGATGAGGAAGTGTCGGGTCATAATGCTTACGAACAGGCGCGGCTCTTGTTTGAAAAATACATAGCCATAGCCGATTCTTTACACCTCACGATGAGCGAACATTTGGTGCGAACATGGATTTATGTAGCTGATATCGATAATGATTATGCCGACATCGTAAAGGCTCGTAACGACGTGTTTGCACAATATGGATTGACCACCGACACGCATTTTATTGCGAGTACAGGTATTGGAGGGGCAACAGCAGTGTGCCATGCTGCCGTGGGAATGGACTTCTTGACCTTCCCCCACATCGTAGAAAGCGATAAAAAGTATCTTCAAGCATTGGAATATCTAAATCCAACGCATGAATACGGGGTGGCTTTCGAGCGTGGAACGCGTATCACGACCGCCTTATCACAGCGTTGCTTTATATCGGGGACAGCCTCTATCGATAAAAAAGGGCAGATACTTTATCGTGGAGATGTGTTGCGTCAAACGGCTCGGTTGTTGGAGAATATCAGTATGTTGCTGAAAGATGGTGGAGCCCGTATGCAGCAGTTAGATTATCTAGTAGTCTATTTGCGTGACATATCAGACTATGTACCGGTGGAAGCCTTCCTCCGCCGACTCTATCCTGCTATCCCCCATGTTATCGTACATGCCAAGGTATGTCGGCCGGGGTGGCTCATAGAAATGGAAGGGGTATCCTCTTCTAGCTCTTTCAAAGAGAGATGAGTTGCCTTTTATCTATTAATCATATCATCTTAACCTATAATTCATTATCATTAATTCGAAGAAATGAACGCATCAAAGCAGTTATTACCTATTTTGACATTGGCGGCAACGAGTCCATTGACAACGATGGCACATACCGCACAGTATGAAACCAAACGTCCGAATATCATCCTTTTTATGGTAGATGATATGGGTTGGCAAGATACTTCCGTACCTTTTTGGACGCAGCGCACGCGTTATAATGACATTTATGAGACGCCGAATATGGAGCGATTGGCTGCACAAGGTATGCTATTCACGCAAGCCTATGCCACACCTATCAGTTCGCCGACCCGTTGTAGTTTGATGACCGGCTCAAATGCAGCTCGCCATCGTGTGACTAACTGGACTAAAGTAAAGGGAGTTTCGACCGATAGTAAGGACGAGACCGTGGCACCTCCCGATTGGAACGTAAACGGAATCAGTCAGGTTTCGGGTACAGATTATACTTATGTTGGCAAGTCGTTTGTGGAATTATTGCGCGAGAACGGTTATCATACCATTCATTGCGGTAAGGCACATTGGGGAGCAAGGAATACTCCGGGGGAGAATCCTAGTCATTGGGGATTTGAAGTGAATATTGCAGGTAATTCAATTGGCTCGCCGGCAACCTATTTGAGTGAAGAGAATTATGGCAATGAGAAAGATGGCAAGAAAGCATCTTGGCATGCTGTGCCAACTTTAGAAAAGTATTGGGGCAGTGGTACGTTCCTCACCGAGGCTTTGACACGTGAGGCTATAGGAGCTTTACAGAAGGCCAAGGAATACAACCAGCCATTCTATCTCTATATGGCTCATTATGCCGTCCATATCCCAATAGAAAAAGATGTGCGCTACTTCGATAAGTATAAGAAAAAAGGACTCTCTGATAAGGAAGCTGCTTATGCGTCTTTGGTAGAAGGTATGGATAAAAGTTTGGGCGACATTATGGATTGGGTGGAGAAGAACGATGAGGCCGACAACACCATTATTATATTTATGAGCGATAACGGTGGATATGCCACGGGGCTACAGTGGCGCGATGCTCCGCTTTATACCCAGAACGCTCCGCTTACTTGTGGGAAGGGTTCTATGTATGAAGGTGGAATCCGTGAACCTATGATAGTGAAATGGCCTCGCCGTGTCCAGCCCGGCACACGGTGTAACCAATATCTGATGATAGAAGATTTTTATCCTTCTATTCTTGAGATGGCGGGAGTGAAAGACTACAAGGTGCCTCAAGTAATTGATGGACGGAGTTTTGTACCCTTGCTGACTAAGCAGGGAGACCCATCTAAAAATAGAGCTTTGGTGTGGAATTATCCGAATGTTTGGGGCAATACCGGCCCCGGTATCAGTCTGAATTGTGCAATTAGAAAGGGAGATTGGAAATTAATTTATAATTATAAGACGGGTAAGAAAGAACTCTACAATATTCCGAAAGATATTAGTGAAAAGCATGATATGGCTGCTTCAAAGCCCCAACTCGTCAAGTCTTTGTCGGCAGAACTGGGTACTTCTCTGCGTAGTATGGGGGCTCAACGCCCTGTGTTTAAGCAGACTGGTAAGCCATGTCCATGGCCAGATGAGGAATAAGAAGGGTTATTCTAGACTTATATTCCTTTGTGGTAACATTTTAATAAAAACTTGATAAATATTCTGTATTTTTGGTTTTTATGGTTAATATTAGTTAATTACGATGGTTCATATAGTTAAATATGAGCAATAAAGGCAAATAAGTTTTGTCTCTATCTAACTATTATGTAATTTTGAGGCTATATTTTTAAGATTCCTAAATTCCTAAGATAAGAATAATTGTTATTAATAAAATAAATAAATATCTAATATTTACCTTTATGTCTAATCATTTAAATCAAATGTTATTGCTGCTTCTTTCGGCAGCAGGAGGTTTCCCTGCGACAGTCAGCGCAGGAAACACAGCTGGAGTTGCTATAACCCAGCAAGTATCTAAATGTACAGGTGTGGTAAAAGATCAGTCTGGTGAACCTATTATCGGTGCTTCTGTCACCGTAAAAGGTAGCAAGAATGGTGCCATTACCGACCTTGACGGGAACTTCTCTCTTCCTAATGTAGGTAAGGGAAGTACCATTCTCATCTCTTATATCGGTTATAAAACCAAGGAGGTGGTTTGGAATGGACAGGAAATCAACACCACTCTTCAAGAAGACTCTCACGGTCTGAACGAAGTTGTTGTTGTAGGTTATGGTACACAGAAGAAAGTCAATGTGACCGGAGCTATCAGTATGGTAGGTTCAGAAGCTTTGGAGAACCGCCCGGTTGCCAATGTTACGCAGGCTTTACAAGGAACTGTGTCTGGTCTTACTTTCTCTGCCAACAACAATGGTGGACAGTTGAACAACAGTATGTCGTTCACTATTCGTGGTACAGGTTCTATCGGTGAGGGTTCTTCAGATGCTCCATTGGTATTGATTGATGGTATTGAAGGCGACTTGAACTCTTTGAACCCTAACGATATTGAGAGCGTATCGGTATTGAAAGATGCAGCTTCGGCTTCTATCTATGGTACACGTGCTGCTTTCGGTGTACTTCTTGTTACTACCAAGAGTGGTAAGAGCGGTAAAGTGAAAGTGAACTATTCCGGTGACGTACGCTTCAGTACAGCTACTCAGTTGCCTGAGATGGCTAACTCTTTGGAGTGGGCTAATTATTTCAATGTTGCCAGTCGTAATGCCGGTGGTTCTAACCAATTCTCTGATGAGACTTTAGAGAATATCAAGAAGTATATGAACGGTGAATTCACTGATCCAACAAAACCGGAATATTACGGTACAATTGCTGGTAAAACGGACTGGAATGCTTATACAGCATCGTTTGCCAATACCGATTGGTTCTCTGAATTCTATAAAAAGAATGTGCCTTCTACGCAGCATAACTTGAGTTTGAGCGGTGGTACAGAGAAGTTCAGCTGGTTGATTAGTGGCGGCTATCTGCATGAAAATGGTTTGATTCGTCATGGTCACGACCAATTGAAGCGCTACACCATGAATAGCAAAATCAACGCACAGTTAGCTTCTTGGGCTCGTGTAGAATATGCTACCAAGTGGACTCGCAAGAACTTTGAGCGCCCTCAGTACTTGACAGGGCTCTTCTTCCATAATATTGCTCGTCGTTGGCCGACTTGTCCTGTTGTAGATCCTAATGGTCACTGGATGGGTGGAATGGAAATTGAAGAGTTGGAAAACGGTGGTGTTTATAAGACATTCGACGACAGTTTTACCCAGCAACTTAACTTTACGTTTACTCCTCTTGCAGGTTGGAATATCCATGCAGATGGTGCTTTGCGTGTTAATAACTATAAAGAAACCAATGCGTCATTGCCTATCTATACTTATAATAAAGACAATAAGCCTTCATTGCGCGACAGTGGATATGGCACTGTAACAAAGTATTATGATTATAGATTCCGTCAAGATTATTATGCTGTCAATGTTTATACCGACTATACTCGTAGTTTCGGTTTGCACAATGCGAAAGTTTTGCTCGGTATGAACTATGAACGCTACAACCAAGATAGTGCGACAGGTTCTGGTGAACAGCTCACTACGCCTGATTTCCCTTTCTTGAGTCAGACTCAGGCAAATAAGAAAGCTAGTGATTCTTATTGGAATCGTGCTACAGCCGGTTACTTTGGCCGTATCAACTATGATTACGATGGAATCTACTTGTTTGAGTTCAATCTTCGCTATGACGGTTCTTCTCGCTTCACCAGTGATAGACGTTGGGCTTGGTTCCCCTCTGTTTCGGCTGGTTGGAACATTGCTAAAGAAAAATTCTTTGAACCATTGAGCAATACCATCAGTACTTTGAAGCTTCGTGCTTCTTGGGGACAGTTGGGTAACACCAGCTCTACTTACAAAAGTTTCTGGGATTGGTATCCATTCTATCAAGAGCAGGGAATTGCATCTGTAGCTAGTAGCTGGTTGATTAATGGTCGTCAACAGAATGTTGCAGGTTTGCCGGGCATAGTAAACTCTAGCATGACTTGGGAAACTGTTGAGACTTGGGACATTGGTCTTGATTGGGCTGCATTCAATAATAGGTTGACTGGTTCGTTCGACGTTTACAGTCGTACAACAAGAAATATGATAGGTCCTGCTCCTATCTTGGGTTCTGTATTGGGAACTAATGCTCCTAAGACTAATAACTGCGATATGCGTTCTACCGGTTGGGAATTTGAAATCGGATGGCGCGACCATATCGGTGACGTGAAGTACGGTGCTAAGTTGAACCTTTCTGATGCAACTGCCAAGGTTTTGACTTATCCTTATGATGGCAAATTCGAAAATCAGAGTATATATAGCAATTATAATGGTAAGAAGATGGGTGAAATCTGGGGTTATGAGACCGAAGGAATTGCTCAGACCAAGGAACAAATGGACGAATGGAGAAAGAACAACAATCCTAATTGGGGGAGCAACTGGCAAGCCGGCGATATTATGTATCGCAACCTCGTAGACCGTGTTGACGAGAATGGTAAAGAACTTGATAAGGGTGTCGTTAACTCTGGTAGCGGTACCATCGGTGACCATGGCGACTTGAAGGTGATTGGTAATACTACTCCACGTTATAACTTCGGTATTACATTGAACGCAGAATACAAGGGCTTCGACTTCTCTATCTTCTTCCAAGGTGTGATGAAACGCGATTGGATGTTTGCTGAGGATGCAGCTTACTTCTGGGGTGCTCAAGGTAATATGTGGCAGTCTACTGTATTCAAGGAGCATTTGAACTATTGGTCAGAAGAGAATCCTAACGCTTATTACCCACGTCCTTACTTGAGTGGTGATATTAGAAAGAACAATAAGACACAGACTCGCTTCTTACAAAGTGCCGCTTACATGCGTTGTAAGAACATGCAGATAGGTTATAGTTTGCCGCATGCACTTATCTCACGTGCAGGTTTAAGCAACTGCCGCATTTATTTCTCTTGCGACAATATGTTCACTATTACCAGTCTTTCTAATGTCTTCGATCCGGAAGCTTTGGGTGGCGCATGGGGTGGAGGTAAGCTCTATCCATTGCAGCGTACATTCTCTTTTGGTGTAAATGTTAGTTTCTAATTAGAATATCAGAAGCATTTCTTTATTATGAAAATCAATATTAAAAATATAAGTATGTTTGCTGTGGTGGCTACTGCCACCTTGGCAACAACATCGTGTAACGATTTACTCGACTTAGAACCAGTGAGTCAAATCACTCCAGAATCTTATTATAAGAGTGCCGACCAGTTGGCTTCTTATCTCAATAACTACTATGATAGTTATATTGTGACCCCATTTGCAAGTGCAACACACGGTTGGGGTGGTTGGCATGATGGTAAGGCTGCCTCTGACCAGAATACCGATATCTTTGTAAAAGGTTTAGGAGGCAATACGACTAAGTTTGCTGATAACCATTGGGAAGTATCTGCCGGTAAGGTATTGCAGGGTAGTTATGGTGGAATCCGTACTTGTAATTATCTCATAGGTCAAGTAGAAAAAGGTATGGCAGCTAAGTCTATTAGCGGTGATCCAACTATGGTTAACAACTGTTTGGGTGAAGCTTACTTTATGCGTGCCATGCTTTATTTCAATTTGTTGGCTAACTATGGCGATATTCCTGTTGTAAAGAAAGTGTTGATAGACAACAATGACTCTTTGGTTGCTGTCAGCCAACGTGTTCCTCGTAATGAGGTGGCTCGTTTTATTTTGAGTGATTTGGATGTAGCTGCCAAAAACTTATATGCCCGTTCTGTATATAATGGACAACGATTAAATAAGGAAGCAGCTTTGTTATTTAAATCAAGAGTGGCTTTATTTGAAGGAACTTTCGAGAAATATCATCAGGGCTCAGGGCGCGTACCGGGCGATGCTAATTGGCCGGGTGCGAAAATGGCTTACAACAGTGGTAAGAAGTTTGATATTCCCGGAGAGATAAAGTTCTTCTTGGAACAAGCAAAAGAGGCTGCAAAGCAAGTTGGTAGTACTATTACTGCGAGTACACACAAGATGCAACCAGCTGTAGGTACACCAACAGGATGGAATGCTTATTTCGAGATGTTTAGTCAGCCGGCTTTGGACAATGTTCCTGAAGTATTGCTATGGAAGCAGTATAGTCGTAGCTTAGGTTATACTCACGATGTTCCTTATCGTGTGAAAGTAGGTTGTGCCGATGGCTATACGCGTGCATTTGTAGAATCTTTCTTGATGAAGAGTGGTAAACCTAAGTATGCAGATAGCAACTATAAGGGTGACGTATCTATCGCAGACGCAAAAGAGGGTCGCGATGAACGTCTACAGTTGTTTGTTTGGGATGAAAAGCAGTTGATTGATACCGATCCGACATCTCCCCATTCCGGTAAGACATATGATGATTATGGTAAAGATGAGAAGACTGGCCTTCAGACCCATATTACCAATACTAATCAGGAAATTCGTTGCATCACCGGTTATCAGCCACGTAAGTACTATACATATGACTATACTCAGACTCCTGATGACAACCGCCAAGGTACTGACGCATGCCCTATATTCCGTGTATCAGAAGCGATGCTGAACTATATGGAGGCTGATTGTGAATTGAACAATGGTAATTCTATTGATGAAACATCAAAAGCATATTGGAAAGCTTTGCGCGAGCGTGCAGGTGTAAGTCCTGATTTTGATGCAACAATTGCAGCTACAGACTTGAATAAAGAAGTGGACTTTGGTGTTTATTCCGGTACCAATCAGGTAAGTAAGATGTTGTATAATATCCGTCGTGAACGTATGAACGAGATGGCAGGTGAAGGTCTACGTTATGCAGATTTGATTCGCTGGCGTTCATTCGACCGCATGATTACAAAGAAGTGGATACCTGAAGGTGTAAACTTTTGGACAGAAATGTATAAGTCTTATGGTAGCGATTTGAAGGCTGATGAATCAAGCGATGCTCTCGTTTCTTCCAAGGCTCAGGGTCTATACATCCGTCCTTATAGTCGCTCTATGGCTGCTTCTAATGAATTGCGTGATGGTTATAATTGGCATGAGGCATACTATCTTAGCCCGCTTGGTATCTCTGACTTGCGTACAGCAGCTGCAGATCGCGACCTCAAGAATAGCCAAATGTATCAGAATGTGAACTGGCCTGCTATGGCGGGTGGTCATGCTGAGAAGTAAGACGACTCATTCCGTTCCTCCTCAATAGAGGGTGATGGATTTGAAAAATATGAAAAGAGATGATGGTTGAGCGACCATCATCTCTTTTTTTGTTTGATAGAATAAAAGATAAGCCCCATTTTAGCCATCTCTAGAGAGGAGGGAGAATGAGATAGAGAGGAAGAATAAGAGATGATGGATTAGGGAATCATGATTAAGGAAAATAGAATATAGATGAAGGGCAATAGTCTGTTATCTTCTATTAACTCCCATTACCTTCTGTTATCTCCCTCTTTTTTTACTTCTTTGTTTAATAATGTTAAATTAAATGTCTTTTTCGGTACTAGAATGTAATCATGCTGTCTGTCCATCCAGAATCGAAGTTACAACCTATTAATATCATTAAATTCATATTTAGTGAACCCTATATATAATCGCACTACTGTCCACGAAAATCTTTTAACAATCTCTTGAAACTCTTATAAATACAAGCTTATATGAGATAAACAGACTCCCTACTTTTGAAAAGAGTATCTTTGCCACAAATTACAATTTGAAAGCAGATACTTATGAACAAAGGTCGATACGTATTTTCACAGCTGTGCGATTTTCAGCCGACAGATCATTTCAAATGGTTGGTAAAAAATATGAAGGCAACAAATATGTGAAGAGTTTCACTTGTTGGAATCATCTGATGGTTCTTCTATTTGGTCAGTTGTCCAATCGTGAGGGATTACGAGACCTTATTGTGACCATCACTCCATTCAAGTCAGTGTTCCACCATCTTGGTTTTGGAAAGAATGTCAGTAGAAGCAATTTGAGCAAGACTAATGAAATACGCGAAGTCAAGATATTCCAAGAGTTTGCAGATAAGATGGTTTCCATAGCAAGAGAGAAACGTGAAGAAGTCCTTGACAACTCCCCCTTTCTCTCTTGCACTAGTCTGAATGTACACAACTATTGTGATTTTGCACTGGCTGGTTGATTCTGTCAATTCTGTTAGGCTACTGGTATGTGTGAAAACTTTTTCCTAAATATTTGGTAGTAAGGAAAATAAGATGTAATTTTGCACTCGCAATTAGTGGCACAATGCCACTGTGAAATGTTTAATATTTAAATTTTAAAATCAAAAACATGATTATTGTACCAGTAAAAGATGGCGAGAACATCGAAAGAGCTCTCAAGAAGTTCAAGAGAAAATTCGAAAAGACAGGTGTTGTAAAAGAGCTCCGTGCTCGTCAGCAGTACAACAAGCCTTCTGTTTTGAAGCGTCTCAAGATGGAACACGCTATCTACGTACAGAAGTTGCGTGCAAACGAGGAATAAAACTCGTTAAAAATTTGGTAGTTTGAATTTAATTCTGTAAATTCGTACCGACACATATAAGATGTGAGGGACGTTTTGATGATGATAGAAAAATTTTTGGACTACTTGAAGTGTGAACAGAATCGTTCGCCACTGACAGTGAAAAGCTACGCAGATGATCTTTATGGTTTTGAAGCGTATTTCAAAAATTTGGAAGGTCGACTCTCTTGGGAGCGAATAGACTCCGATGTCATTCGAGGATGGATGGAGAGTATGATGGATAAAGGAAACAATGCCGTCTCTATCAATAGGAGGCTGAGTGCGTTGCGTTCCTTTTATCGTTTTGCCCTCTCTCATAAATTAGTAGAAAAGGATCCTGCTTATAATGTAAAAGGTCCGAAGAAGAGTAAACCTCTTCCGCGATTTTTGAGAGATTCGGAAATGGACAGGCTTCTCGATGACTCTTCTGTTTGGGAGGAAAGTTTTGAGAGCCAGCGGGCAAGATGCATGATCATGATGTTCTATATGACGGGTGTGCGTTTGGCGGAGTTGGTGAACTTGGAAAATAAGGATGTTGACTTCGTGAACAGACAGATTAAAGTGACGGGTAAGAGGAATAAACATCGTATCATTCCTTTTGGTGATGAACTTTGTAATGTTCTTCTGGATTATATGAAGCTGCGCGATGCAACTGTTGAATGTAAGTCGGAGTGTTTGTTCTTATCTAGTCATGGAGATAAAATGACACATCCTCAGGTGCGAAATGAGGTGAAAAAGTATCTTTCGATGGTTTGTACATTGAAAAAACGAACACCTCATGTACTCCGCCATACTTTTGCCACGTCGATGTTGAATCACGAGGCCGGTTTGGAAAGTGTAAAAAAACTGCTTGGACATGAGAGTCTTTCGACAACGGAAGTATATACTCATACGACGTTTGAACAGTTGAAGCACGTATATTCTAAAGCCCACCCTAGGGCGTAACCTTTAAAAATGGAGGGAACTATGGAAATTAAGATTCAGTCGATTCATTTTGACGCTACCGAGAAATTACAGGCGTTTATCGAAAAGAAAGTCGCCAAGTTGGAAAAAACTTACGAGGATATTCAGAAAGTAGAGGTGCAATTAAAAGTCGCAAAGCCGGCAACGGCCTTGAACAAGGAAGTCAGTCTAGAAGTAATGGTGCCAGGAAATACGCTCTTTGTAGAGAAAACGTGTGATTCATTTGAAGAAGCTGTTGATTTAGTGGTGGACTCAATGAAGGTGCAATTGACGAAGTTCAAAGAAAAAATGCGCAATCATTAAAAAAAACACATAAAAGTTTTGGCGATTTAGAAATAAGTCGTATCTTTGCAGCCGTTTTACAACACGTCCTAAATTAAGTCGCTGAGCGGCTGCAAGGATTTGCCTCTTTAGCTCAGTTGGCCAGAGCACGTGATTTGTAATCTCGGGGTCGTTGGTTCGAATCCGACAAGAGGCTCAAGGAATGAAACCTTTAGGTTGGGTGCCGAGAGTTGCTAAAACAAAAAAATAAGGGTAGTTACCAGAGTGGCCAAATGGGGCAGACTGTAAATCTGCTGTCTTTCGACTTCGGTGGTTCGAATCCATCACTACCCACTTCAGTTGAAGTTTTGCGGAAATAGCTCAGTTGATAGAGCACTAGCCTTCCAAGCTGGGGGTCGCGGGTTTGAGCCCCGTTTTCCGCTCTAAACCAATGCTGTAATAGCTCAGTGGTAGAGCACTTCCTTGGTAAGGAAGAGGTCCTGAGTTCAACTCTCAGTTACAGCTCTGCTTCGAACTATTTTTTTAGACGAAGAAAAACAATACTTTAATTGAACATTTATTAATAATATAAACAATTAAGCTATGGCTAAAGAGACATTCCAGCGTACCAAGCCGCATGTTAACATTGGTACTATTGGTCACGTAGACCACGGTAAGACGACTTTGACAGCTGCCATTTCTAAGACTCTTCACGATAAGGGTTTCGGTGGTGAGGAAGCTAAGTCTTTTGATCAGATTGATAACGCTCCTGAGGAAAAAGAGCGTGGTATTACCATCAACTCTTCACACATCGAATACGAAACAGCAAATCGTCACTATGCACACGTAGACTGTCCGGGTCACGCAGACTATGTGAAGAACATGGTTACTGGTGCTGCTCAGATGGACGGTGCTATCTTGGTAGTTGCTGCTACTGATGGTCCTATGCCTCAGACTCGTGAGCACGTGCTTTTGGCTCGTCAGGTAAACGTACCTCGCTTGGTAGTGTTCTTGAATAAGTGCGATATGGTTGACGATGAGGAAATGCTTGAGCTCGTTGAAATGGAAGTTCAGGAAATCCTTTCTCAATACGAATACGAAGAAGATACTCCTATCGTCCGTGGTTCTGCACTTGGTGCTTTGAACGGTGTTGAAAAGTGGGTTGACAGCGTAGTTAAATTGATGGATACTGTTGACGAATGGATTGCTGAGCCAGAGCGTGATTTGGATAAGCCTTTCTTGATGCCTATCGAGGACGTATTCTCAATCACAGGTCGTGGTACTGTAGTTACAGGTCGTATCGAAACTGGCAAGGTTAAGGTAAGTGACGAAGTACAGTTGCTCGGTCTTGGTGAAGACAAGAAGTCTGTTGTAACAGGCGTTGAAATGTTCCGCAAGCTCCTTGATGAGGGTGAAGCTGGTGATAACGTTGGTCTGTTGCTCCGCGGTATTGATAAGGCAGAAGTTAAGCGTGGTATGGTAGTTGTTCATCCGGGCGCTATTACTCCTCACGATCACTTCAAGGCTTCTATCTACGTATTGAAGAAAGAAGAAGGTGGACGTCATACTCCATTCGGAAACAAATATCGTCCTCAGTTCTACCTCCGTACCATGGACTGTACCGGTGAAATTACTTTGCCAGAAGGTGTAGAAATGGTAATGCCCGGTGATAACGTAGAGATCGAGGTTAAGTTGATTTACCCTGTAGCATTGAACAAGGGTCTTCGTTTCGCTATCCGCGAAGGTGGACGTACTGTAGGTTCAGGTCAGATCACTGATATTCTCTAATAAAGAATACTATCTTATTAAGATAATATAGGAAGTTCCCGCAACTTCGGTTACGGGAACTTTATCTACGGGTTTAGCTCAGTTGGTAGAGCACTGGTCTCCAAAACCAGGTGTCGAGAGTTCGAGTCTTTCAACCCGTGCAAATTAAAGATAATATGAATAAGATAGTGAATTACTGCAAAGCTTGCTATGATGAGCTTGTGCATAAAACTACATGGCCAACACGTGCCGAATTGACCCATAGTGCAATGGTTGTATTATCTGCTTCCCTAGTCATTGCAATTGTGGTGTTCGCTATGGACAGCGTGTTTAAGTTTGTGATGGGAGTCATCTATCCAAATTAATTATTCAAGGAAAATGTCTGAAACAGGAATGAACTGGTATGTACTACGTGCCGTGAGTGGAAAAGAGGCTAAGTTGAAAGAATACATCGAGGCCGAAATGAAGCATAACGAGTTGTTGAGTACGCATGTATCCCAGATTCTTTTGCCTCTGGAGAAGCATGCTTCCTTGCGTAATGGTAAAAGGGTAGTCAAGGAGAAGATTTCTCTCCCTGGCTATGTTTTCGTTGAAGCTAAGTTGGTTGGTGATGTTGCGCATACATTGCGCTTCATGCCTAATTGCTTAGGATTCCTCGGAGGTTTGGATAATCCTTCTCCCGTGCCACAATCTGACATCAATCGTATGCTTGGTACTGCTGAAGAAACGGAAATAGAGGATATGGTAAATATCCCTTATTCTGTGGATGAAACAGTGAAAGTTACGGATGGTCCGTTCAGTGGCTTTAGTGGTGTGATTGAAGAAGTAAATGCCGAAAAGCGCAAACTGAAGGTGATGGTCAAGATTTTCGGACGTAAGACTCCGTTAGAGCTCGGTTTTATGCAAGTAGAAAAAGAAGGCTAATTATTGTTACGAATACGCGTCTTCTTTTATAAATTCAAAAATTAAATATTAACAAAGAAATGGCTAAAGAAGTTGCTGGATTAATCAAATTACAGATTAAGGGTGGCGCTGCAAATCCCTCACCACCAGTAGGACCTGCATTGGGTTCTAAGGGTATCAATATTATGGGATTCTGCAAAGAATTCAACGCCCGTACCCAGGATAAGGCAGGAAAGATTCTTCCTGTTGTTATTACTTACTATGCCGACAAGTCATTCAGCTTCGTTATTAAGACACCTCCTGCTGCTGTGCAGTTGAAGGAGTTGGCTAAAGTAAAGAGCGGTTCAGCTCAACCTAACCGTCAGAAGGTAGCTTCTGTCACATGGGAGCAGGTAAAGGTAATCGCAGAAGATAAGATGAACGATCTTAACTGCTTTACTATAGAGTCTGCTATGAAGCTTGTTGCCGGAACAGCTAGAAGTATGGGTATCACTGTAAAAGGGGACTTCCCTGGTAAATAATTTATAACTTCAATTAAGAAAATGAGTAAACTGACAAAAAATCAGAAATCAGTAGCTGAGAAGGTTGAAGCAGGGAAGGCATATACTTTGAAAGAAGCCGCAGAATTGGTAAAGGAAATTACTACTACCAAATTTGAGGCATCTGTAGATGTTGATGTGCGCTTAGGTGTAGACCCTCGTAAAGCTAACCAAATGGTACGTGGCGTTGTCACATTGCCTAATGGAACTGGTAAGGTTACACGTGTACTCTGTCTTTGTACTCCTGATCAGGAGGCTGCTGCTAAAGAAGCTGGAGCTGACTATGTAGGTCTTGATGAGTATATTGAGAAGATTAAGGGTGGTTGGACTGATATTGACGTAATTATTACGATGCCTTCTTGTATGGGTAAGGTAGGTCCTTTAGGACGCGTATTGGGTCCTCGTGGTTTGATGCCTAACCCAAAGAGTGGTACTGTAACTATGGACGTTGCTAAGGCTGTTAAGGATGTCAAGTCAGGTAAGATAGACTTTAAGGTTGATAAGTCTGGTATCATCCATACATCAATCGGTAAGGTTGGCATGACTGCAGAGCAAATTTATGGTAATGCAAAAGAATTTATCTCAACCGTTATCAAATTGAAACCTGCTGCTGCCAAAGGTACATATCTGAAGAGTATCTTTATTTCTAGCACAATGAGTAAGGGTATCAAGATTGATCCTAAATCAGTTGAATAACTCTAAAAGTTTTGTAAAATGAAGAAAGAAGTAAAAGATACCATTGTTGTAGAACTTGGAGAGAAGTTGAAGGAGTATCCTCATTTCTATCTCGTTGATTTGGCGGGATTGAATGCGGAAGCTACCAGCAACCTTCGTCGCAAGTGCTTCAAGAACGAAATCAAGATGGTGATGGTGAAGAATAAGCTTCTTCACAAAGCTTTCGAGGCTTCCGATATTGATTTCGAAGCTATGTACGGTACACTGAAAGGTACTACAGCTGTGATGTTTACGCACACCGCTAATGTACCTGCTAAGTTGCTGAAAGAGTATGCTAAAGAGGGTATTCCCTCTTTGAAGGCTGCTTATGCTGAGGAAAGCATCTTTGTAGGTGCTGACAAGCTAGAGCAGTTGGTGGCTATCAAGAGCAAGAACGAAGTCATCGCGGATATTGTTGCTTTGCTACAGTCTCCCGCAAAGAACGTTGTTTCAGCTCTTCAGTCAGGCGCAAACACTATACATGGTGTGCTCAAGACTTTAGGCGAGCGTCCTGAATAATCAATCATAAGGTCAAGCAAATAAATATTAATAACAAGAATAATTAAAATTTTAGAATAAAATGGCAGACGTAAAAGCTATTGCAGAAGAATTAGTAAATCTTACTGTTAAGGAAGTTAATGAGTTGGCAACAGTCCTGAAGGACGAGTATGGTATTGAACCTGCTGCTGCAGCTGTTGCTGTAGCTGCTGGACCAGCTGCTAGTGGCGCTGCTGCAGCTGCTGAGGAGAAGAGCTCATTCGACGTTGTTCTCACAGAGGTAGGTGCTACTAAGCTCCAAGTTGTTAAGGCTGTGAAGGAAGCTTGTGGTCTTGGTTTGAAGGAAGCTAAGGATCTTGTAGACGCAGTTCCTGCTACTGTAAAGGAAGGCGTTTCTAAGGACGAGGCTGAGAACCTGAAGAAGGCTATCGAGGAAGCTGGTGCTAAGGTAGAGTTGAAGTAATCCAGTTTACAACAAGGTTATAATACGGTTAGGATCTTCCAAGTAGGTGGGTCCTAACCTTTTTGTGTCTTTATCATCTAATTTGCCTTGTAAGTTAAATTTCTTGGCTTTATAAGGTCGGTTAATAAATATTTTATGACAAAAGTAGTAGATAACAGAGTCAATTTTGCCAGCGTGCATAATCCGCTTCCATATCCGGATTTTCTCGATGTGCAGCTGAAGTCTTTTAAGGACTTCTTACAGCTAGATACTCCGCCTGAGGAACGTAAGAATGACGGTTTGTATAGAGTGTTCGCAGAGAACTTCCCTATTACCGATACTAGAAACAATTTCGTTCTTGAGTTCTTGGATTACTATATTGACCCGCCCCGTTATAGTGTAGATGAGTGTTTGGAGCGTGGGTTAACTTATAGTGTACCTTTGAAGGCTAAGATGAAGCTGTATTGTACTGATCCTGATCATGAGGATTTCGGTACATTTATCCAAGATGTGTTCTTGGGTACAATTCCTTATATGACTTCTAATGGTACTTTTGTCATCAACGGTGCGGAACGTGTTGTTGTTTCACAGTTGCATCGTTCACCCGGTGTATTCTTTGGTCAGGGTGTACATGCTAATGGTACCGTATTGTACAGTGCTCGTATCATTCCGTTTAAGGGTTCTTGGATTGAGTTTGCTACAGACATTAACAATGTGATGTATGCTTACATTGATCGTAAGAAGAAATTGCCTGTAACGACATTGCTTCGTGCTATGGGATTTGAGAAGGATAAGGATGTCCTCCAGATCTTCGATTTGGCTGAAGAAGTAAAGGTTAACAAGAAAAATATGAAGGCGGCTTTAGGTCGTCGTCTTGCTGCACGTGTACTTAAGAGTTGGAACGAGGACTTCGTAGACGAAGATACGGGTGAAGTTGTATCTATTGAGCGCAATGAGGTTATCATGGAGCGTGAGACCGAGTTGACCGAAGACAATATCGATGAAATCTTGGAGAGCGGCACGGCTTCTGTGCTATTACATAAGGATGCGGAAGCAGCTAATAAGTATTCTATCATCTTCAATACACTGGCAAAAGATCCCAGTAACTCTGAAAAAGAGGCTGTGAATTACATCTATCGCCAGTTGCGTAATGCAGATCCTGCTGATGATGCTAGTGCACGTGAAGTATTCCAGAACCTATTTTTCTCTGATAAGCGTTATGATTTGGGAGAGGTAGGCCGCTACCGTATTAATAAAAAATTAGGTCTTGAGACTGATTCTGATGTCCGTGTATTGACAAAAGATGATATCATCGAGATTATCAAATATTTGATTCAACTGGTAAATTCCAATGCTACCGTAGACGATATTGACCACTTGAGCAATCGTCGAGTACGTACTGTTGGTGAACAGTTGAGTAATCAATTCGCTGTTGGATTGGCTCGTATGAGCCGCACGATTCGCGAGCGTATGAATGTTCGTGACAATGAGGTGTTTACTCCGACAGACCTTATCAATGCAAAAACCATTTCGAGCGTTATCAACTCGTTCTTTGGAACTAATCCATTGAGCCAGTTCATGGACCAGACCAACCCATTGGCAGAGGTCACACATAAGCGTCGTCTCTCGGCTCTTGGTCCTGGTGGTTTGTCTCGTGAACGTGCCGGATTTGAAGTTCGTGACGTTCACTATACTCACTATGGTCGTCTTTGCCCGATTGAAAGCCCAGAAGGACCTAACATTGGTCTGATTTCTTCTCTTTGTGTCTATGCAAAAATTAATGATCTAGGTTTCATAGTTACACCTTATCGCCGTGTTAGAGATGCTAAGGTAGACATGGATAATAAAGATGTTGTTTATTTGACAGCTGAAGAAGAAGAGGATAAGATTATTGGTCAGGGAAATGCTCCGTTGACTACGGAAGGACAATTTATCAGAGATACCGTTAAGTGCCGTCAGGATGCTGATTACCCAGTGGTAGCTCCTAATGAAGTAGACTTGGTGGACGTAGCTCCTCAACAGATTGCCTCTGTTTCGGCTTCGTTGATTCCTTTCTTGGAGCATGATGACGGACACCGTGCTTTGATGGGATGTAACATGATGAGACAGGCTGTGCCATTGCTTCATAATGATGCACCGATCGTAGGTACCGGCTTGGAAAAACAGGTGTGTGAAGATTCACGTACCATGATAACAGCCGAAGGTGATGGTGTCATTGACTATGTTGATGCAACAACTATCCGAATCCTATATGATCGTACTGAAGAGGAAGAGTATGTAAGCTTTGAGCCTGCATTGAAGGAATATCGTATTCCTAAGTTCCGTCGTACGAACCAAAATATGACCATAGACCTCCGTCCTATTTGTAATAAGGGACAGCGCGTGAAAGCTGGAGATATTCTCACCGAAGGTTATGCTACCGAAAATGGAGAGTTGGCATTAGGTCGTAACCTCCTTGTGGCTTATATTCCTTGGAAGGGTTATAACTATGAGGATGCTGTTGTTATCTCTGAACGTATGGTTCGCGATGACGTGTTGACTTCTGTACACGTAGACGAATATTCTTTGGATGTTCGTGAGACTAAACGTGGTATGGAAGAATTTACAAGCGATATTCCTAATATTAGTGAGGAAGCTACCAAAGATTTGGATGATAACGGTGTAGTACGTGTTGGTGCACGTATTGAACCGGGTGATATCCTGATTGGTAAGATTTCACCTAAGGGTGAGAGCGACCCTTCTCCTGAAGAGAAGTTGCTCCGTGCCATCTTTGGTGATAAGGCCGGTGATGTGAAAGATTCTTCATTAAAGGCCAATCCATCTTTGAGTGGTGTTGTCATTGATAAGAAGTTGTTCTCTCGTGCTGTGAAAACTCGTGAGTCTAAGAAACAGGATAAGGTTTTGATGGCAAAACTTGATGAAGAGTATGAGGCAAAGAATAATGACCTGAAGGAAATCTTGGTTGACAAGCTGATGACTCTGACAGAGAATCATGTTTCTCAAGGTGTCAAGGACTATACTGGTGCAGAAATCATCACTAAGGGCAGTAAATTTACTGTTGCTACATTGATGAACCTTGAATATGATGGTATTCAGAGTAATGGCTGGACTGATGATGAGCATGCTAATGGCATGATTCAGAAGTTGATTATGAACTACATCCGCAAGTATAAGTTGATGGATGCAGAATTGAAACGTAAGAAGTTTGCTATCTCTATTGGTGATGAGTTACCTTCTGGTATCCTTCAGATGGCGAAAGTCTATATTGCCAAGAAGCGTAAGATTCAGGTAGGTGATAAACTTGCTGGTCGCCACGGTAATAAGGGTATCGTATCAAAGGTGGTTCGCATGGAAGATATGCCATTCTTGGAAGATGGACGTCCTGTAGACTTGGTATTGAACCCAATGGGTGTGCCTTCTCGTATGAACCTTGGACAGATTTTTGAAGCTATTCTTGGTGCTGCCGGTCGTAAATTGGGTGTGAAGTTTGCAACGCCTATCTTTGATGGTGCTAAACTTGAAGATTTGTCTGAATGGACAGATAAAGCCGGTTTGCCTCGCTTGTGTTCTACATATTTATATGATGGTGAGACTGGTGAACAGTTCGACCAGCCCGCAACGGTAGGTATCACTTACTTCTTGAAGTTGGGTCACATGGTTGAAGACAAGATGCACGCTCGTTCAATCGGTCCGTACTCTTTGATTACACAGCAGCCACTTGGTGGTAAAGCACAGTTTGGTGGACAGCGTTTCGGAGAGATGGAAGTTTGGGCTCTTGAGGCCTTTGGAGCTAGCCACGTATTACAGGAAGTTTTGACTATCAAGTCTGATGATACTGTCGGTCGTAGCAAAGCTTATGAGGCAATCGTTAAGGGCGACCCCATGCCTACACCGGGTATTCCGGAGTCACTCAACGTATTGCTACACGAGCTGCGTGGTCTAGGATTAAGCATCAAGCTCGACTAATCTGAGTGAGAATTGAGAACTGGGAACGATGAGTTCCAATCATCTTCCCTTGTTCTCCGTTTCAAATTCACAATTAAGACAAAAGTAAATATGGCTTTTAAGAAAGATTCAAAAGTTAAGAATAATTTCACGAAGATAACCATCGGTTTGGCTTCTCCAGAGGAGATTCTGGAAAACTCGTATGGTGAGGTGACCAAGCCCGAAACCATCAACTATCGTACCTATAAACCAGAGCGTGATGGCTTGTTCTGCGAGCGTATCTTTGGTCCTACCCGCGATTATGAATGTGCCTGTGGTAAGTATAAGCGTATCCGTTATAAGGGTATTGTCTGCGACCGATGTGGTGTAGAAGTTACAGAGAAGAAGGTTCGTCGTGAGCGTAGTGGACATATCGAACTTGTAGTCCCTGTTGCTCATATTTGGTATTTCCGTTCTCTTCCTAATAAGATTGGGTATTTGTTAGGCATGCCTACCAAGAAACTCGATACCGTTATTTATTATGAGAAGTATATCGTTATCAAGCCGGGGGCCATGGAAGGCCGTACTGATGCTGATGGTAACGAAGTCAACGGTTCTCACAAGATGGATCTTCTCTCAGAGGAAGAGTATTTGGATATCTTAGATAATCAGATAGATTCCAATAATGAGTATCTTGATGATAGCGATCCTAATAAGTTCATCGCTAAGATGGGTGCAGAGGCTGTTTACGACCTGCTGGGTGATCTAGACCTCGATAGCCTCTCTTATGAACTTCGTGACCGTGCTAACAACGATTCAAGTCAGCAGCGTAAGACTGAAGCATTGAAGCGCCTACAGGTTGTAGAGGCATTCCGTGCATCAAAGGATGTGAATCATCCTGAATGGATGATCATGAAGATTATCCCTGTCATTCCGCCAGAACTTCGTCCGTTGGTTCCTTTGGATGGTGGCCGCTTTGCTACCTCCGATCTCAACGATCTTTATCGTCGTGTTATCATTCGTAACAATCGTTTGAAGAGATTGATGGAGATTAAAGCTCCTGAAGTAATTCTTCGCAACGAGAAACGTATGTTGCAAGAGGCTGTCGATAGTTTGTTCGACAACTCTCGTAAGGCTTCTGCCGTTAAGAGCGAAAGCAATCGTCCATTGAAGTCGCTTTCTGATTCATTGAAGGGTAAACAAGGACGTTTCCGCCAAAACCTTCTCGGTAAGCGTGTAGACTATTCTGCCCGTTCGGTAATCGTTGTTGGTCCTGAATTGAAGATGGGTGAGTGCGGTCTTCCCAAGTTGATGGCTGCTGAGCTATACAAACCGTTCATTATCCGTAAGCTCATAGAGCGCGGTATCGTGAAGACGGTTAAGAGTGCTAAGAAGATTGTCGACCGCCGTGAGCCGGTTATCTGGGATATTCTTGAGAATGTGATGAAGGGACATCCTGTGATGTTGAACCGTGCCCCAACACTTCACCGTCTCGGTATTCAGGCATTCCAGCCTAAACTGATTGAAGGTAAGGCTATTCAGTTGCATCCATTGGCATGTACGGCGTTCAATGCCGACTTCGATGGTGACCAAATGGCTGTTCACCTCCCATTGAGCAACGAGGCTATTCTCGAAACTCAGGTGTTGATGTTACAAAGCCATAACATTCTGAATCCAGCCAATGGAGCTCCTATCACCGTACCTTCTCAGGACATGGTGCTTGGTTTGTATTATATTACCAAGTTGCGTCCGGGCGCTAAGGGCGAAGGTCTTACATTCTACGGACCGGAAGAAGCACTTGTTGCTTATAACGAAAAGAAGTGCGATCTTCATGCTCCTGTAAAGGTCGTTGTTAAGGATTTGGTCAATGGTCAGTTGGAGCCTCGTATGGTAGAGACTTCTGTCGGACGTGTGGTTGTCAACCAGATTATTCCCGAAGAGATTGGCTATTTCAATGATATTATTTCTAAGAAGACCTTGCGTGGTATCATTGCCGATGTAATCAAGGCTGTGGGTATGGCTCGTGCATGCGAGTTCCTCGATGGTATCAAAAACCTCGGTTACCATATGTCTTATGTAGCAGGTCTTTCGTTCAACCTTGATGATATCATCATTCCGGAAGAGAAGAAAGCTATTGTTGCTCGTGGTCAGAGCGAAGTCGACCAAATCAAGACCAACTATGAAATGGGTTTTATCACCGATACCGAGCGTTACAATCAGGTAATCGATGCATGGACTCATGTAAACAACGACTTGGGCAACATCTTGATGAAGGAGATGACCGAAGCCGATCAAGGTTTCAATGCTGTATTCATGATGTTGGATTCAGGAGCCCGTGGTTCTAAGGATCAGATTAAGCAGCTTTCAGGTATGCGTGGTTTGATGGCTAAGCCTCAAAAGGCTGGTGCTGAGGGCGCACAGATTATTGAAAACCCAATTCTGTCTAACTTCAAGGAAGGTATGTCGGTGTTGGAGTACTTCATTTCTTCTCACGGTGCTCGTAAGGGTTTGGCCGATACTGCTATGAAGACGGCCGACGCCGGATACTTGACACGTCGTTTGGTTGACGTCTCTCACGATGTTATCATCTCTGAGGAAGACTGTGGAACCTTGCGCGGACTTGTTTGTACTGCATTGAAGAATGGTGATGAGGTCATCTCTACCTTGTATGAGCGTATTTTGGGTCGTGTATCTGTTCACGATATTCTTGAACCTACTACCGGTGAGCTGATTGTTCATGCCGGTGAGGAAATCACAGAAGATAAGGCACAGGCAATTGAGAACTCTCCTATTGAGAGTGTTGAGATTCGCTCGGTGCTCACTTGTGAGAGCAAACATGGTGTTTGTATGAAGTGTTACGGTCGTAACTTAGCTACCGCACGCATGGTTCAACTTGGTGAGGCTGTCGGTGTCATTGCTGCACAGGCTATTGGTGAACCGGGTACACAGCTTACTCTTCGTACGTTCCACGCCGGTGGTGTGGCTGGTAATGCTGCAGCTAATGCTAGTATTGTAGCTAAGAACAATAGTAAACTTGAGTTCGATGAGCTTCGTACAGTACCGTTCGTAGAAGAAAGCGATAGCGATGTGAAGTGTCAGATGGTAGTAAGTCGTTTGGCCGAAGTCCGTTTCGTAGATCCTAATACAAATATCGTACTTGGTACATTGAACGTTCCTTACGGTTCTATATTGTACAATAAGACCGGTGATACGGTGAAGAAGGGCGACGTTGTTGCTAAATGGGACCCGTTCAACGCTGTTATCGTTTCCGAATATGCTGGTACATTGAAGTTCAACGATGTTGTTGAAGGAAGAACTTACCACGCAGAAACCGACGAAACAACTGGACTTACCGAGAAGATTATCACCGATTCTAAGGATAAGACGATGGTGCCTACCTGCGATATTTTGAATAGCAAGGGCGAGGTGCTTGGTACATACAACTTACCTGTAGGTGGTCACGTCGTTGTAGAAGACGGCCAAGCTATCAAGACTGGTGAGACTCTGGTGAAGATTCCTCGTGCCGTTGGTGGTGCCGGTGACATTACCGGTGGTCTTCCTCGTGTTACTGAGTTGTTTGAAGCTCGTAATCCTTCTAATCCTGCTGTGGTTTCAGAAATTGACGGTGAGGTGACGATGGGGAAGGTGAAGCGTGGTAACCGTGAGATTATTGTTACATCGAAGACCGGTGATCAGAAGAAGTATCTAGTGTCTCTGTCTAAGCAGATCTTGGTACAGGAACATGATGCCGTACGTGCCGGAACACCGCTTTCTGATGGTGTTATCACACCAAGTGACATCTTGGCTATCAAGGGTCCAACCGCTGTTCAAGAATATATCGTCAATGAAGTACAAGACGTTTACCGTCTGCAAGGTGTGAAGATTAACGATAAGCACTTCGAGATTATCGTTCGTCAGATGATGCGTAAGGTTCATATTGATGATCCGGGCGATACTACATTCCTTGAGCAGGAGATGGTAGATAAGCTCGACTTCGCAGAAGAGAACGATCGTATCTGGGGTAAGAAAGTTGTTGTCGATGCCGGAGACTCTGAAACGCTCAAGCCGGGTCAAATAGTTTCAGCTCGTAAGTTGCGCGATGAGAACTCGTCTTTGAAGCGCCGCGACTTGAAACTTGTACAGGTCCGCGATGCCGTTGCTGCCACATCTACTCAGATGCTTCAAGGTATTACTCGCGCAGCATTGGCTACCAAGAGCTTCATGAGTGCAGCATCGTTCCAAGAAACCACCAAGGTTCTCAACGAGTCTGCTATCCGTGGTCGTGTAGACCGTTTGGAAGGTATGAAGGAGAACGTTATCTGTGGTCACTTGATTCCTGCCGGTACCGGTTTGCGTCAGTGGGATAAGCTCATCGTTGGCTCTAAAGAGGAATTTGAACGCATGCAGGCTAACCGTCGCAATGTGCTCGATTTCGCAGAACAGGAAGCTTAAGTAAATATTAAACTCTATACAGAAAGGTCGTAGGTTCATAGCCTACGACCTTTTTTGTGCTTTAACTTCAACAATCACTTTTGTTTTATAAAACTTGAAATAAGCCATATGGATGGGAAAAGGTGTAGAGGTAAAGAGTATTAGAGAGGGAGGTTGATGCTTTGTACACTTTAGCAGTTAATAATGAATATTATTACACGTTTCATAAAACTAATGATAATAATGGGCGTTAATTACATCCCACGCAGTGAGATCGGTCACAATATCAACACCGGTAGTTTTATCGAAACTCTCACGAATCAAGGTTTTGTCTTGCGGTTGTACCACATCTTGGTGAGAGCGGTTGGTGAGTGAGCGATAATCGAACGAAATCAGGCTGTTGTTTTTGGTGATACCATTAATCTCTCTGTTCATATATGGTTGGCCATTGGTATTGTTGTGATAGAGCTTAGCTAGTCGATGTGAGGTGTTATTCAGACTTGTAACTTGAGGCTGTGGAAATGGATCACCGTTGAGTTGAGCATAAGAATATCTACCATCACTACCTATATACGTGAGTTCATCGTCGGCCAGGAGTATGGTACAGTGGTAGTGTGGTGCAGAAGCCGAGTTGATACTATTAGAACTCCATACATTGGCGTCATAGTCGATATGATAGATAAGCAATCCCGAACTAGGAATATAGCGGTCCCAACCTTCTTTCTGTCTATTCTCCAACATGAAGTATTCATCGGGATGCTGCTTGTTACGCATGATGTACGACTTACCGCCATGCGCCATTGTTGTCAGGTCACGTACAAGTACGTCGTGCTCATCGAGTTCTGTAGGGGTAGCCCAACCCAGTGACATTTTCTCAAAAGCAGTGTAGCCTGCGGGAGTATATCCATAGCTGTATGGATGATAGAGTCCCACGTCCATCAAATCCCAATCGTACATGTCATGCAGTCCTAAGCAGTGTGAATACTCATGACATAGGGTACCGATACCCTCAGCTATCTCTTTATTATCGCGGTCATATTGTATCTCGCCGGCGCAGCAGAAATCTGAGAAGGTTATACCGCCGATACTGGTATACTTGTTTTGAAATGTGCTTGCCATGGAGCGTACTGGCCAAATATCTGTTGATATACGGCTACGTGTCTCAGCTGGCCCTGCAAAGACAATAATAACTTGGTCTACTAGCTTGTCATTATTCCAATCGTATTTCTGAAGATCTAAGGGGAAGGAAGCTTCATACAAGCCTCGGTCATCATTTGGCCTAGATAGGGTTCTGCCGCATTGGCTCCCTGTCCATAGTAGTCGTGGTTTTGGCTCACAGTAATAGGCCCCATCACGTCGAAGTGTACATCATACTGACCATCACTTTGTTTCAAGAAGTAGTCACGCACACTTCCAGTGAAATAGCCATCTCGAAAATTGGGTTCATTAAATAGTCGGTCGTACCACTTCTGGGCGTGTTCCGACTTAAACTTTCGATCGTTCCATTGCACCAAGACTACAAGTTGTTGGCGATTGCCTTTAGTGACACGCTTCGTAAGAAGCGATGAAGCGCGAGTAGCTGTACGACGTTCTAAACTCTGTATAGAGGTAGCTGCTACACGTTTAACCTCGTCTATTGTGGTAGGAGCATAGAGATTGGTAGCAGCATCGATCATATATAGTTGGCCTGTATTGTCGCGAACGTAGTGGCAATGCTCGTCACCCATGAGCTCTACATTGAGTTCACGGCCGTCAATAGTCTTGATAAAAGACCCCTATATCCTCAATGAAAGAGGACACAGGGCACTGTCTGCAATATAAATGTATATGCCCCAAACGCACTATAATGCTGCGTTCGCCGTCAATATTATTGGTCTACAAATTCTATTTCCTTGTTCAGTTTATCTATACGAGCCTGCAATTTGACTATTTTCTTTTCTATTTTAGTCGTCTTTTTCTGAGCATTCTTCAACTTTTTGTTAACAGCTTTTGCTTCTTTCAAAACCTTAATCGTCTCTTTTGCATCTTTTACAGTGCTCTTTGCGTCCGACGAATTAAATCCTGTTGTTACAGCATTTGCCTTTGCATTCACTTCAGATGCCTTGCTTTTGAGGTTGTTGTAGGTAGCCTTCTCTTTTTCTAAGTCGAGCTGAAGTTTGTTTAATTTAGAAGTTAAGTCCAACACTTTCTGTTGTTCCTTCAACTTATCCACTCTATTTACATCTTGTGCAAAGCCTGAAACAGCTGCTAAAGCCATTATCCCAATTAAAAATAATCTTTTCATTTCTTTATTAATTTTATTAATATAGCAAAGATAAATATGTTTTTCTTAACACGCAATTTTTTATCCAAATATATGCTTCGTCGTTAAATATTTAGAACAATATTGCGTCTAAACAGAATATTACGAGGTGGATTAAAACTCGATTACCCACATGAAACGTTATAGACCCGAAAATATCAATGGAAGATATGTGCCAGTTGACAGGACGGCCTACAGAATATAAGTATCGCAGTAGTTATGAGTGAATTGGTAGAGCCATACTCCGGTATTCATCTGTACCTAAGATGGATATTATAAACTTCTTTGAAGTTGTTCTTTTCTCATGGTTAACAGGTAATAATGATATGCATCTTAAAAACTTCTCACTTTATGAACCAAAAGAAGGGTGTCATCCGCCTCTCTCCTGCTTATGACCTTCTTAATGCAACTATTGCTAATCCTAAAGATGATGAAGAACTGGCACTGACTTTAAATGGTAAAAAAAAGAAAATCAATAGACAAGACTTTTATAAGTTTGCAGAGAGTATCGGTATCGGCTCTACTTTTGTAGATAAGGTTATTAAGAAATATGAAAGGTTATTGCCGAAATTATTTGCTGTTGTAAAAGAATCATTTGTTGACACATTTTTAGCAGAGGAATATATAGAGGTGATACTTAAAAGAATTTCAAAGCTTAATCAGTAAGTTTAATGCTTTTGCTTTCTTTCTTGCAAGAGCTATGTTTTTTATATTCATGTATTTGTCTACCTCTGATAATTTTTCTATTTTTGCACTTGTTGAAAGAGCGTTGAGGCTTTATGTATCTATAGTCTGACTATTAAGGATACGAGTGGGTTTTGGCATCTTTCTCCTCATCACTAACCTCAAATTTTAAAATTATGACTAAAGAACAAGAAGTAGAAAACGGATTGCAAATAGATATTAATCCCGAAGTAGCCAGTGGGAAATATGCAAATCTGGCACTTATTACTCATTCCAGTTCCGACTTCATCCTCGATTTTGCATGTATTCTTCCCGGCATGCCCAAGCCTGAAGTGTGTAGTCGAGTTATTATGGCTCCCGAACATGCTAAGCGTTTGTTACAAGCATTGCAAGAAAACGTGTACAAGTACGAACAGGCATTCGGCAAAATCCAAATACCTAATCAGCCACAGGAACGTACCATCGCTCCTTTTGGTGACGGAACCGGTGAAGCATAAGCTTTGAACTTTGTAAAATATAACGGCAATAGCCAACCATGACATATATGCAAGTTCCAAAACGAAGTGCAATAAAAGAGTAGGCCTCGCCGAGAGATGCAGACGTTCTCGAAGCGTAGCGAGAG
>NZ_JBWPWW010000016.1:0-58150 GCF_056590795.1 Prevotella sp. C0026C3
AAATTAAACTTTTCTACTCCAAAGTGTGAATTCTTCAAATACGTTTTATAATTTTGCACTTGCTGGTTGACTCTGCGGCACTCCATGGTAGCTCGGACTTTCCTTTGTTTCTAGAGAGTATTGTCTATTTATTATTTTATTTTTCGTATCTTTGCAAAATAATAAGAAAAGAATGAAAGCTGATAGCAAAAATCGTATTGCAATATTTGATGAATTGAAAGGTATCGGAATCATCTTAGTCGTATTAGGGCATTCTATTCAATATTGTAGAAAAGGTGATGTGAATAATATATTCTTACTTGATAATGTTCTTTTTGAATTTATATATTCATTTCATATGCCTTTATTCATGCTGGTTAGTGGATACCTTTTTTATTATAGCTGTGAACGAAATTCTTTAAGACATAATCTCGGAAGAAAATTTAAAGGGCTATTAATCCCCATCATTACTTATACCTTTGTTTTATTTGTCTTGGCTCGTCAATGGAGAGTTGATATGCCTGTATTAGAGCATCTAGTCAATTTCTTTGGGAATCTTTGGTTTCTATGGTCAGTTCTTTTTTTCTAGTATCACTTTGGGTATTATACATAGTAAATTTAAAGGTCATAATAAATTTAAAACTTATTGGTTTCTTCAAGCATGTATCATTATTCTTTTTTTGCTATTACCGGATAACTACTTCGTAACATTTGCTCGTATTAAATGGATGTATCTATGCTTTTTATTAGGGTTTGAAATCAATAAATGGAGTTTGTTCGTACAATTTTCTCGAAGAAAAATGATGATTGCTACATCCTTTTTTAGTGTAATATTTTTAATACTGTTTCAGTATTATAATCAAGAGAGTTTTATATATACGTCTGGCTTTTCTTTATATTCTTCAAAGTATTCTGCAATCCATCAATTATATATAGATGTTTTTAGATATATGATTGGTATATTTGGTAGTTTTGCTATTGCAGGTTTGACTTTGTTGTATCCTGTAAATCTATTTCGAAAGAATATTTCCCATGTTATATCAACTCTTGGACAGAATTCAATAGGGATTTATATTTTTCAGTGTTATTTATTCATTGTAGTCCATAGGTTAACAGCAGGATTAGATTATTCTTTACCGAGAAGTGTAGGATGCTGTATTGTGGTTATATCGGTATGTATGCTTTGCACTTCTATCACAAAACGGTCAAAGTATTTAAGTATTTTAATCTTAGGTGTCTAGAGACATAAACAAACAGATAAACTTATAACCTTCATTTGCTGCAAAAGCTTGTCAACATTGCTGTTGGTGCTTTTCAGTATTACTGCGGAGTCGGGGCAGCGATGTTGCCCGGCCATTGCAGTTTTGAGGTTAACAGGTAAATGGGTAAATAAATAGGTGAGAGGCTATCTCATATCTGTGGGATTGGGAGGATAGAAATGTATCTGCCGATTATCTATTAATCGTAAAATAACCGATACGATGGCTTTGACCGTTGGCACTAAGGGTACGTAAGATGTATGAACCATTAGCGAGTTGATGCACATCAACATTGTTGGTACGCACTGTGGCAGTTGAGAGGATGACACCGGTGAGGCTTGTAATTGCCACGGTGAGATTAGGGGAGTCTTGTAAATAGAGTGCAGGAATGGTCACTTTCCGCCCATCGCATGGTAGCGAAACGTTGATATCTTGTTTGGGAGAAACTTGTCTTATGGTACTTGGCCGACTCTCTATGCCGTATCTATCCATTGCTGTGACAGCATAATACATGTTTGTATCTTCTATTTCCAAGTAGTCGGTGGCTATCTTTGCGGCTAAAAGATTGTCTCCATTCTGTATGTCTATAGGCCAAGTGCTACTGCTATATATATTATAATAGGTGTCGTCGGCTTTCTCCCATTTTAGTATCTGTTTCTCCAATCGGAGATTTTGAGGTGCCGGGGGAGTTTGTTTGGAGGCCCATGTCATTGGCGGAACCAAAGCCGGATGTCGGTTGAATTTCGCTGTGAAGTCGTAAATATCTTTCAGATTGTCGGTGAAAAACTTGCTACGGAAAAAGGCGTAGCCCAATTTATAGCTGCGTAACATGTGCATTTCACGTTCAATGACGCTGGAATCCCAGTTTTTTTCTGCCGGAGACATGAAGTAGATGCCTAGTCCGGATACAATTATTCGACCACTAGCTTGTTCAGACCAATCGATAGCAAAAGGGTAGAACTGGTTTCCACGGAAGTACATCATGGGGAAAAGTTCGTCCATCAGGCCGTCGCGTAGCCATCCTTGTGCATCTTGACATACCTTATTATAAGCATTCCAGTCGTAGCTATAGTATCTTGTCAAGTCGTCGGCTTTTCCCACAGGAGAACAACTGAGTTTCACCCAAGGCTTTCGGCTTTTGACGGCATCGTGTATGCGACTTACAATATCGGTGATATATTGACGTGCACGGTCTTTGGGAATCTTGATATTCCATGTCTCCGGATAGCGAAGGTAGTCGAGGTGGATACCGTCAACATCGTAGTTCTCTACTATCTCGCTACATATCCGACTCAGGTACTCGCCTGTACGGGCATCCTCAGGACTCATGTATCCATCGGCACCTATCTTTTTGAGTGTCGTTACTCTTTGATTTTTAAGGTTCTTGATACCCAGTCCATTCCACTTCCCGATGGGTATCGTCACGACCCATGCTTGCAATTCCATGCCGCGTTTATGGCATTCGGAGATGGAAAATTGTAACGGATCGTAGCCCGGAGAACGCCCCGGAATGCCACTCATGCACCCATCCCAAGGCTCATAGCGTGATGGGTAGATGACGGTTCCGCGAATACGAGTTTGCAACAATACCGTATTGATACCTGCTTCTTGCAACTTGTCAAGGATTTGAATGAGTTCTTGTTTTTGTGCTTCGATAGAGGTAGATGAACGGGCATAGCGATGTGGCCAGTCTAGACCGCCAATGGTGGTAAGCCATACGGCTCGAACCTCGTATTTACTTTTTTGAGCCACGATCGTGCTGTCGAAACATAAGAGAAACAGCGTTATAATGATTGCTATTATTCTATTCATTTATTGGGTGTTTATTGTTCCAAATTAGTCACAAAGGTACTTATATTTTTTCTCTTTTCAAATTTAATGTTTACTTTTGCAATAGGCTTAAATTCATATTATAATGATATCTTTTACACTTAGTCTATTGGCTTTAATAGTGGGTTATCTCATTTATGGGCGTTTTGTAGAGCATGTTTTCGAACCGGATAATCGGCCGACGCCTGCTGTAGCAAAGGCCGATGGAGTGGACTATGTGGTGCTTCCGGGATGGAAGGTATTCATGATTCAATTTTTAAATATTGCCGGTACCGGTCCTATTTTCGGTGCTATCATGGGAGCATGGTATGGTCCTTATGCCTATTTGTGGATAGTGTTGGGATGTATATTTGCCGGAGCTATGCATGATTATTTTTGTGGTATGTTGTCGGTTCGGCATGATGGTACAGGTTTGCCCGACTTGGTTGGAAGATATTTGGGATTAAGGACGCAGAAGGTCATGCTTGTCTTCTCGGTATTACTATTGATGATGGTGGGCGTGGTATTCGTATATAGCCCCGCTATCGTTCTGTCTAATATTGTGGGTAGCAAACTTCTTTGGATTCTGCTTATCTTCATTTATTATATCATAGCGACGTTGTTGCCTATAGATAAGATTATAGGTAAGATATATCCACTTTTTGCTTTCTCGCTTCTTTTTATGGCTGTAGCTCTCTTGATAGGTCTGTTTTTGAAGATGCCTACACTGCCTGAGCTATGGAGCGACTTGCCTACGAGCAATTTGAATGCTGTCCCGGCTTGGTTGGGCGTATCTCAATTTGCCGAAACCAACCCTATATTCCCCTGTTTATTTATAACGATTGCATGTGGAGCTATTAGTGGATTCCATGCGACTCAGAGTCCATTGATGGCTCGTTGTATGAAGAGCGAGAAGCAAGGGTGCCCTATCTTCTATGGTGCAATGATAACCGAGGGGCTCGTAGCATTGATTTGGGCTACGGTATCTATCTACTTTTTCTATCATGGAGGATGGAAAGAGGTGGTTTCACCGGAAGTTGCCAATCAGTTTATTGCCCAGTTTGAAGGTGGTAAGACGCTTGTACAATATTTCGATGCACCTTCCGTTGTCAAGTATATCTGTGAAGGATGGCTGGGTGTTGCCGGTGGTATATTGGCTTTGTTGGGTGTCGTGGCTGCACCGATTACGAGTGGTGATACGGCTTTTAGAAGTGCTCGACTTATCGTAGCAGAGTCTTTAGGGCTTGAACAGAAGGCCCTGCATAAGCGTCTGTATATTGCTGTGCCGATGTTTGTGTTAGCTCTTGGGCTACTCATTTGGCAGATGGAGAATCCTAATGGATTCAATGTCATTTGGCAATATTTTGGCTGGGCAAACCAAACACTGGCAGTATTCGCTCTTTGGACGACGACGGTGTATCTAGTTCAACGTAAGAAACCCTTTGTCATTAGTTTGGTTCCGGCAGTCTTTATGACAGTAGTGTGCTCGACGTTTTTGCTGGTTTCAAAGCAAGCGTTCGGACTAAGCCAGTCAAAATCTTATGTAGGGAGCATTGTAGTATTGGTTGCTTCGTTGGTATGGTTCTTCGTATGGTATAGGAAACAGTATAATATTAATCAATAATATCAATTTGTAATGAGAAAAAAAATAGTTTTAATGATTGCTGCTTTGCTTATGACGGTAGCAGCAAATGCCCAGTTTGAAGGTGGCAAGACGTATATAGGAGGTTCATTGACAGGCTTGAATATGAGTTATAATGGCTTGAGTCATTTCAGTTATGGCCTTCAGGCACAGGCCGGATATATGATTGTCGATGATTTGATGGCTTATGGTACGGTCGGATATTCGCACATTGGTAATGACGGGATAGGCGATAGCTACAGTTTGGGTGTAGGTGGTCGCTATTATATTGAGCAGAATGGTATCTTCCTCGGAGTAAATTGTAAGTATAAACATGCACCTCATTACAATGATTTGATGCCGGGTGTAGAGGTTGGATACGCTTTCTTTTTAAGTCGTACGGTGACAATTGAGCCTGCCATTTATTATGACCAGTCGTTCAAGAAGCACAGTGATTATTCCACGATTGGTCTTAAAATCGGTATAGGAGTCTATCTGTAATGTACGAATCATACCCATCTTCGCTACTTGAAAAAGCAGTAGATGAGTTCTCTAAGTTGCCGGGCATAGGGCGTAGAACGGCTCTACGTCTGGTTTTGTATCAGCTTAGACAATCTTCACAGTCGGTGGATAGCTTTGTTGAAGCGATTCATCGACTGCGTCATGAGGTGAAATATTGTACCGTATGCCATAATATCAGCGATACGGATATTTGCTCTATATGTGGAGATCCTAAACGAGATGCCTCCATGGTTTGCGTCGTTGAGAATGTACAAGATGTGTTGGCTATAGAGAATACACAACAATATCGAGGGTTATATCATGTATTGGGTGGTGTTATATCACCCATGGATGGTGTCGGTCCTAGCGATTTGGAGATTGATTCATTGGTAGATAGGGTACAACAAGGCGATGTAGAGGAGGTGATTTTGGCTTTGGGGTCGACCATGGAAGGCGATACCACCAATTTCTATATATCGAAGAAGCTCGCACCTTTCGATATTCATATCTCTGTTATTGCGCGTGGTATCTCGGTAGGAAATGAATTGGAGTATACGGACGAAGTAACATTGGGGCGTTCTATCGTGAATCGTATACCGTTTAAAAGTTAGTTTATAGCATGAGAAGAACCTGTAATATATTATTAGGATTGTTCTGGGGAAGTATCGTACTGTCTCTGCTGATGGTTGTTTTGTTTGAGAGCGACTTGTTGTTACCGGGTGATTGGACTACAGATAAGAGTGCTGAATTTCTTTGGGCGGTTGTGATGGAGTTGCTAACCATCTGCGTGATTCCACTAGCATTGAGATTGTTTCATTTCACAAAAGTAGAGAAGCAGATTATTTCTAGCTCTTCTGAGACATCGGGCGCTTATAGGCGATTGGCTATCCTTCGCCTATTGTTATTAATGATTCCGCTAGTTGCTAATACATTCTTATATTATATGTTTATGAATGTAGCTTTCGGATATATGGGAATCATCCTCTTATTGAGTGCTTGTTTTATTTATCCATCTTTGTCGCGTTGTCTCTCTGAAACCCAAGAAGTTTGAAATTATCGGTTATTATCGTCAGTTATCAAGTCAAATACTATCTTGCGCAGTGCCTTCTATCATTGTCTAAGGCTTTGCAAGAGATAGAGGCAGAGGTGTTTGTGGTGGACAATCATTCTACAGATGGTACTGTTTCATTGCTGAAAAAAAACTTTCCTTGGGTTAAAATCATACAGAATAGTGATAACTTAGGATTTTCCAGAGCCAATAATATAGCTTTTAGACAAGCTGTGGGAGAGTATGTCTTATTGCTCAATCCCGATACAATCGTAGGGGAGGACGTACTTCGTGAAGCCTTGAAGAAGATGGACGAAGATCCGAAAATAGGTGGTGCTGGTGTCAGAATGGTATCAGAAACCGGACAAAAGGCGCCAGAATCGCGACGTGGAATTCCTACCCCCATGACTGCGTTCTATAAGTTGATTGGACTATGTAGTCGTTTTCCGGCGCATCATCGGTTCGGACATTATTACATGGGGTATCTTTCTTGGGATGAAGTTTGCGAAATAGAGATTGTCAGTGGGGCTTTCTTTTTGGTAAGAAATGGTGCCATCAAAGATAAAGACTTGCTAGATGAAGCCTTCTTTATGTATGGTGAAGACATTGATTTGTCCTATCGACTGTTGCAGAATGGCTGGAAGAACAATTATTTGCCATTGTCTATCTTGCATTATAAAGGTGAGAGTACGAAGAAATCTTCTTTTCGTTATGTCCACGTATTCTACAAAGCAATGCTTATCTTCTTTCGAAAATACAACCAAAATCTTTGCTTTTTGGTATTCTGGGCTATACAATTAGCCATTGGACTGAAAGCCGGGCAGGCTTTAGTAGGGCTATTGATTGAACAGTTGAAAAAGAAGTTGGGATTGTTGCCGAGCATTGTTGCGCCTATGACATATTATTATTGGGGTGATGAGGAACAAATATTGCTTTTCGAGAAGTTTGCACAAGGGCATGGATTAGATCTTCATCCGAAGGTGTTAAATGAAAATGAGCAGCTTGATATTGATAAATTGTGTTCTGAAAATCTCACAGGAGAGTTATGTATCGTATTTGATACCGATAGATTTAGATATGATACTATCATAGATACGCTTTCGGAGAATCCTAAAGATAATATTCATTTAGGACTATTCTATCCACAATATCATTGGTTAATAACAGCAAAGGAGGTGCTGACAGATGAGTAAAGTAACTTTGAGGGCTTTAGAACCGGAGGATTTGGATATACTTTATAAGATAGAGAACGATAAATCTGTATGGAATGTAGGGGCGACTAGTGTGCCTTATTCTAAGTATTTGCTACATGATTATATTGCGAATTCTACTTGTGATATCTATACTGATAAGCAAGTTCGACTGATGATACTCAATGAAGATGGTTATGGAGTAGGGGTAGTTGATGTAGTTGACTTCAGTCCTCGGCATCTTCGAGCAGAGATAGGCTTTGTTATTATGAGTCAATATCGTCGAAAGGGCTATGCCGGAGCTGCCATCAAGCAAGTCATGGCCTATTGTAAGAAGACATTGAATATGCATCAATTATATGCAATTGTCGATAAACGGAACACAGTATCAATCAAACTGTTGGAGAAGTGTGGCTTTCATGCCTCTTCAGAGCTTAAAGATTGGCTCTTGGAAGATGGATGTGCTCATTCTGCATTATTATTGCAAACTTTTCTATAAAAAAGTTGTTTGATTCTTGGTGGAATAAAATATAATCGTTACCTTTGCACTCGCAATTGACAAGATGGTCTATAAGGTGCGTTAGTTCAGTTGGTTAGAATGCCTGCCTGTCACGCAGGAGGTCACGAGTTCGAGTCTCGTACGCACCGCCTGAAACCTCTTCGATAAAGCACTTTGGTGCGTTAGTTCAGTTGGTTAGAATGCCTGCCTGTCACGCAGGAGGTCACGAGTTCGAGTCTCGTACGCACCGCTCCAACTTAAGGGTTATTTGTTGAAGCTTTCATTATTTCGTATTTAGAAAGTTACATTATAATAGCTTGAATCCCAACTATCATCTATTGAAATTTTAATTCCTGCTGGTGAGTTGGCTTGAATGCCACTAAAAAACTGTCCGGTGTATTGTGTAATTCGGTTGGTTGTTACAGGTACGAGTGGAAATTCAGCTCCCTGAATGCTATTCCCTGCTACGTCTATTGCATCTATTTTCATTTTTAATTCTTTGCCATCTGCATGTGGAAAGGTATAGACATCGAAGATATAGTATCCATCAGAAGATTTAGTCGGAATATCCCTATATTCCGTTTGGCGTGAGTTGACTTCTCCAAATCCTGTGACACAGTTCAATGTGCTACTTCCACCGGTATAATAGAATTTAAACTGTTTGACTTCTGCCGGTATTTGGTCGTCGTTGATGCGTAGCCGGAACTTGGCAACAGCTCTTTTTAACTCAATATTGTAGTCAGAGGATTGGTCACCCACCGTTATGTTAGCTACATAATTAAACGTATCTGTTACTTTGTTTTTGTAGAAACTAACCTTTGTAGGGCTGGATAAGGTTGCATTACCTAATCCACTATGGGCGACTATCACTATTGTATAGTTGCCTTTGGGGAGTTTGATTTTAAGAGTCCCAAAGCCCGGAGTATCCGAAGTCTGGTCAAAAGAAGTAACTTTGTTTTCGCCTTCAAATACAGCAAGATTAATTCTTGAGCATACTTTTGATAGATCGTTGACCGCTCTTGAAGTGATATTTGACGTTTCAAAGGGGATTTGTTCTAGTTTATCAACTCTAAAGGTGATGTCGACTCCATCTCCACTTGCATATTTCTCCATGTCAACATGTTCACATGCGCAGAGGCAACAGGCAAGTACTAGGAGAAACGCATAAGTCAATCGGTTTGTTTTCATGGTGATGTATAAGTTTGTGTTTAATAGATTTGAACACAAATATAAGAATTATTCAAATATGCTCAAAATAATTCTTACTAATAATTTTGTACAGTAAAGGGGAAGCTAGAATAAAACTAGCTTCCCCTTTCTCATTTATTTTAATCGCAATATCGTTTATACAATACCTTGAGCCATCATAGCTTTCGCTACTTTCATAAATCCTGCTACGTTTGCACCCTTTACATAATTGATGTAACCATCGGGTTGTGTACCATACTTCACACAATTCTCATGAATGTCTTTCATAATGTTGAAGAGTTTGGCATCAACCTCTTCGCGTGTCCAATGGATTCTTTCAGAGTTTTGAGACATCTCAAGGCCTGATACAGCTACGCCTCCTGCGTTAGATGCCTTACCCGGACAGTAGAGAATTTTTGCATCTTGGAATACCTGAATAGCCTCCGGTGTGCTGGGCATATTGGCTCCTTCGCTCACTGCAATCACTCCGTTGGCAACCAAAGTTTTGGCAGCTTCCTCGTTGATTTCGTTTTGCGTAGCGCATGGAGTAGCGATGTCGGCTTTCTCTGCCCAAGGTTTTGCGCCTGCAACATATTTACAGCCATATTTCTCTGCGTACTCTTTGATGCGGCCACGCTCAACGTTTTTCAGTTCCATCACATATGCTAACTTCTCAGCTGTGATTCCATCCGGATCATAAATATATCCATCTGAGTCGGAGAGTGTAACAGGCTTAGCACCTAGTTGAATCAATTTTTCCACCGTATATTGAGCTACGTTGCCGGAACCGGAAACCAATACAACTTTGTTTTTTAAATTTTCATTGCGTGTAGCAAGCATGCTTTGCAAGAAGTATACATTTCCATATCCTGTTGCTTCAGGGCGAATCAATGAGCCACCGAATTCCAAACCTTTACCGGTCAGGATGCCTTGGAACTGATGGGTGAGCTTCTTGTACATGCCAAACATATAACCTACTTCGCGTCCACCAACTCCAATGTCGCCAGCAGGCACGTCTTCGTCGGGGCCAATGTGGCGGTACAGTTCACTCATAAAAGCTTGACAGAAGCGCATTACTTCGGCATTTGATTTGCCACGTGGCGAGAAATCAGAACCACCTTTGGCTCCACCCATGGGAAGAGTGGTCAGTGAGTTTTTGAATGTCTGCTCGAAAGCAAGGAATTTAAGAATAGAAAGGTTTACAGATTTATGGAAACGAAGACCACCTTTGTACGGACCAATTACGTTGTTGTGCTGAATACGGTATCCCATATTGGTTTGTACGTTGCCCTTATCGTCTACCCATGTGACGCGGAATTGTACCAAACGATCTGGAATGCAAAGACGTTCTATCAGATTAGCTTTCTCGTATTCAGGATGTTTATTGTACTCATCCTCAATACTTACTAATACTTCGTGCACAGCCTGAATGTACTCCGGTTCATTCGGGAATCTCCTTTTTAGAGTCTCTAATACTTCTGTTGCTTTCATCTTCTTGTCTTTTATTTAATTGTAAAACGAATCCTGCATGATGATGGAGCTTTTATTGCCCTACATAAACATTCTCTTATCTATTGATATTGCAAAGATAAATCATTTCTATCAAATTAAAAACAAAAAGAAAGAATATTTTATGAAAAAGTAGAAAAAAGATAGTTCTGTGCTCAAAAACGTATATCAATTTACATATATACCTTATTATATATACATTTCTGTTTTTTCCAATTGCATATAAAGACCGTTACCTTTATTTAAAATGTGCGTGATAGAAATTTGATATAGTTATGATGGAAATGGCATATCGAAGTACTTGGATTGCTGCTGAGGCTTTGCAAAATTGCTGCTGGGGCTTTGCAAGATTGTTGGCGAAACTTTGCAGCGATGCTGGAAAGGCGTTGCAGTAAATTAAAAATGAAAAAGGCAGAAGCCAATAGTATGGATTTCTGCCTTGATAAATTAATCTATTATTTCTTGATACCAAAGATACGTTTAAAGAATTTCTTCAGTCCGCCCTCTTGTTTTACTGGTTGTTGGGCAGTAACTTGCTTCTTTTGTGGACGTTGCTTTTTGTTTTGACGATAATTCTTTTTATGTTCTTTGAATTCGGAACCACTGTCATTTCTCCTTGCTTTATTGGGTCTATCTTTCTTGGAACGGTATTCTTTGCTTTGACTAGCAGCATCGCCTTGCCCTTGTTTTGGGGCTGATTGAGGGGTAGGATTGTTGTTGTCGCGACGGTTACGATTCCTTTTAGGATGATGAGAACGCTTTTCTGCCTGCTCTACATTAGGTGTGGTATCGTTAGTTTTGCGACTTGGTTTCCGCTTGTGTGCCGTAACCTCACGGTCTTTTCTTCGCCTATTCTTCGCCTTATCGCCTTGACGCCTATTTTGATAGTCTGCTTTATATTCCGGTCCATTGCCTAATTCCTTTGGCAATTCGTTCTTGACGATCTCTTTTTCTAAGAATTTCTCAATCTGCTGGAAGTAAGATATATCCATATCATTGACCAATGTAATAGCTTGGCCATCTCGGTCGGCACGTGCCGTACGTCCAATACGGTGAACATAGTCTTCTGCATCATGGGGCACATCATAGTTGATGACCATGGCAATATCGTCGATGTCGATACCGCGAGAGACAATGTCTGTGGCTACGAGTACGTCCAGCTGACCGCTCTTGAATTTGAACATGATGTCGTCGCGTTCTGCTTGGTCTAGGTCGGAATGCATCTCTCCTGAGTTGATGTGCTTATCTTGTAGCGCACCGTTGACTTGCTTTACCTTCATCTTGCTGCCACAGAAAATGATGACACGCTTCAAGTCGCCACTCTTGAAGATGCTCTTGATGATACCAAGCTTCTGTGTTTCGTGACAGATGTAGGCACTTTGCTTGATTTTCTCGGCAGGCTTGCTGACCGCCAATTTGATTTCTGTAGGATTCTTCAGCAGCGTTTTGGCCAGTTCTTCTATCTTTGTAGGCATCGTAGCCGAGAACATAATGGTCTGACATGTTTTGGGTAGGCCTTTGGCTATGGTCATAATATCTTCAGAAAATCCCATATCCAGCATTCTATCGGCTTCATCAAGCACAAAGAATGATACTTTGCTAAGGTCTACATTGCCTAGACTGATGTGAGAGATGAGGCGTCCCGGTGTAGCGATAACGACATCGGCACCTAGTCGCAGACTCTTGAGTTCCTGATCATATCTGTTACCATCGTTGCCACCATAGACTGCAACGCTACTTACACTTTGCAGATAATACCCGAAACCTTGCATGGCTTGGTCTATCTGTTGGGCGAGTTCGCGGGTCGGGCTCATTATGATACAGTTGATGGCATCGCTAGGATAACCGCCATCATCAAGTTTACTAAGGATTGGTAATAAGTAGGCTGCCGTCTTTCCGGTTCCCGTTTGTGCTACGCCTAGCACATCGTTACCCTTTAATATTTCCGGTATACAGTTTTCTTGTACGGGTGTACATGTGTCGAAATGCATATCGTATAAGGCATCCAATACATTCTCATTTAATTTTAATTCGTCGAAATTCATATTCTAATTTAATTCGGTGCATGTCGATAGCAGAAATATGCCACGACAGCAAATATAACATTGGGTATCCATGCTGCAATGATGGGGGGCGTGTTAGCCTGAATAGCAAATGTCGCAGAGACAGTTTGCAGCATGATATAAATAAAACTTAATGCCAGTCCGATACCTAAATACATACCCATACCGCCTTTGCGTTTCTTGGAAGAGAGCGAAAGACCGATGATGGTGAGGATAAAGGAGGCGAAACTAGAGGCAATACGCTTGTGATATTCTACCTGATATTGAACTACATTGCCCGATCCACGGTTGATTTGCTTGGATATGTACTCCTTTAATTCCGGACTGGTAAACGTTTCTTGCTGACCTTTGGAGTAGACGAGATCGGTGGGTTCCATTTGGATGAGCGTATCTTTTTCTGTACCACTTGTGATGTGCTCACGCAATCCTTTGAGTTGTCTAATTTTCCAATTGGACACTGTCCAGTGGTATTTGGACTCCGAGATGGTGTCGTATTGTATTTCTACGGCTGTCATGTGGCTGACTAGTTTTTTGTTTTCAAACTTATCAAGCGAGAAGCCGTAGCCACGTTTAGCATTGTTGTCGTAATGTTGAATGTAGGCTATCGTACCTTTGTCCACTTGGAGTTGTACATTATCGGCAGAGGTATTCTTCTTTTTGTTCTTGTACATTGACTCGAAATTCTGACGGATGACGGTTCCGTGCGGAATGACATATGCCGTAAGATAGAAAGAAAGCGCTGAAATGAGTACACAGGAAATCATATATGGACGCATGAGACGCTTGAAAGAGATACCTGCGGCCAGCATAGAGATAATCTCGGAGTTTCCGGCTAACTTGGATGTAAAGAAGATGACGGCTATGAAAACGAACAGCGGACTGAACAAATTGGCGAAGTAGGGCACAAAGTTCAGATAATAATCGAAAACAATAGCACGTAGGGGGGCATGGTATTCCGCAAATTTGGCCAAATTCTCATTGACGTCGAAGACGATGGAGATGGATATAATCAGCAGAATGGAATATATATAGGTACCAATAAACTTCTTGATGATATACCAATCCAAGCGTTTGATATATTTGAAAACATTCAAGACACTCAGCCATTGCAACTGATGGGCAAGCCATCGGAGGGCTTGTCTCTGTCGCGAAGTATGAGCATAACACCATTTAAGCATCCTATGGAACCATGTCGGATGCTTGCTGAGCCATCGTGCTACGCGATAACGCTGGTGATGTTTTCTGAGTTTATAATATTCCATAGATACTCTGTCTTTATACACGGCGACCTAGTTGGTCGATGATAGAGTTCTTCCAAGCCACAAAGTCGCCTTTTTCTATGTGGAATCTAGCATCGGTTACCAGTCGAAGATAGAATGCTAGATTGTGGATGCTAGCTATTTGCATGGCCAACAATTCCTGAGCTTTAAACAAATGGTGAAGATATGCCTTGGTATATATCTTATCTACCTCGCATCCGCTGGCATCGATAGGGGAGAAATCCATTTCCCATTTCTTATTACGGATATTGATAGTGCCTTCGTAAGTGAACAACATGGCATTGCGCCCATTGCGTGTCGGCATGACACAGTCGAACATATCTACTCCACGTTCTATGGCTTCGAGGATGTTTTGTGGGGTTCCAACTCCCATTAGGTAGCGTGGCTTGTCGGTTGGAAGAATCTCATTGACCACTTCTATCATCTCATACATGACTTCGGTAGGTTCACCAACGGCCAGTCCACCAATAGCATTGCCATCAGCACCTTTATCAGCTACATATTTAGCAGCTTCACTTCGTAAGTCCCTGAAGGTGCATCCTTGAACGATAGGGAACAGAGTTTGTTCGTAACCATATATAGGTTGGGTCTCATTGAAGCGTTTGATACAACGGTCAAGCCATCGTTGTGTCATTTCAAGACTCTTTTTTGCGTAAGAATAATCGCTTTGCCCGGGTGGACATTCATCGAAAGCCATCATGATGTCTGCACCAATAATACGCTCGGTATCCATGACACTCTCAGGCGTGAAGATATGTTTCGAGCCGTCAATGTGTGAGCGAAACTCGCAGCCTTCTTCTGTTAGCTTGCGTATTCCGGTCAATGAAAATACTTGAAAGCCACCGGAATCGGTGAGGATAGGGCGTTGCCAACCGTTGAAACCATGCAATCCGCCGGCTGCTTTAAGAATCTCTAAGCCCGGTCGTAGGTAGAGATGATAGGTGTTACCTAATATGATTTGAGCTTGAACTTGCTCTATTAATTCGGAGAAATGTACTCCCTTGACAGAGCCACAAGTACCCACGGGCATAAAGATAGGAGTCTTTATTTGCCCATGTGCAGTTGTGATAAGTCCGGTTCTTGCGTTGCTGGCGTTGTCGGTGTGTTGTAGTTCAAACTTCATCTTACTTGTCTATCGTTGTTTCTATGTCTTTGACAGTCAGGTCTATTGGGTTCTTAACCATCTCATCTGTCAATGCAAAATCCCATACATCTTGTACATTCTCCACATAGTGGAACTCTACTCCTGTTCTATACTTCTCCGGTATCTCTTCTATATCCTTTCGATTGTCTTTGCACATGACGATGTCTGTGATGCCGGCACGCTTAGCTGCAAGGATTTTTTCTTTGATACCACCAACAGGAAGAACCTTTCCACGGAGGGTAATCTCGCCAGTCATGGCTGCATTTTTTCTGACCTTACGCTGGGTGAGAGCTGAAGCAATAGATGTAGCAATGGTAATTCCGGCTGAAGGACCGTCTTTTGGCGTGGCTCCTTCCGGTACATGGATGTGAATATTCCACTGGTCAAAGATTCTGTAATCTACTCCAAGACTGTCTACGTGGGCCTTTACGTACTCCAAAGCAATGACAGCACTCTCTTTCATTACATCGCCAAGGTTTCCTGTTAATGTTAGTTTTCCGGCCTTACCTTTGCTCAATGAGGTCTCGATGAAGAGTATTTCGCCTCCTACACTAGTCCATGCCAATCCCGTAACAACTCCGGCATAATCGTTACCTTGGTATATATCGCGATAGAAAGGAGGATTCCCTAACAAGTCTTTAGCTATTGTTGGAGTGACATTAGGGGAGATAATACTGCCATGAACAGCCTTCTCATAAGCCATTTTTCTTAAGGCTTTGTTGATTTGCTTCTCTAGTTGGCGTACTCCACTTTCACGAGTATACTGTTCAATAATGGTCTCCAAAGACGGTTTGTTGAACTTGATTGCAGTGTGATAGTTTATCAATCCTGTATTCTCTAGTTCCTTTGGAATGAGGTGTCTCTTTGCTATTTCTATCTTTTCCTCTGTGATATAACCACTCACTTCTATGATTTCCATGCGGTCGAGTAGTGGGCGTGGAATCGTATTTAAGTCGTTGGCAGTGGCTATGAACATAACTTTAGACAGGTCATAGTCAACATCTAGATAGTTGTCATGGAATGCATTGTTTTGTTCTGGGTCCAAAACTTCGAGCAAAGCTGATGACGGATCGCCATTGATAGTGTTTTGAGTGACTTTGTCAATCTCATCAAGAATGAAGACAGGATTGCTAGAACCGGCCTTTTGAATACTCTTGATGATGCGTCCGGGCATTGCTCCGACATAGGTACGACGATGTCCTCTAATCTCACTTTCATCGTGTAAGCCACCTAATGACATTCTAACATATTTGCGATTAAGGGCAGATGCGATGCTTTTACCAAGACTTGTCTTGCCCACTCCGGGAGGACCATAAAGGCAAATGATTGGAGATTTCAAGTCACCACGTAGTTGTAAGACGGATATGTATTCGAGAATACGCTCCTTAACCTTTTCCATTCCATAGTGGTCATGGTTCAAAATACGCTCTGCACGAGTCAATCTAAGGTCGTCTTCTGTATATTCTCCCCATGGCAAATTGACCATATTTTGCAGATAATTCACCTGAACGCTGTATTCTGGACTTTGGGGATTGTACATATCCAACTTGTCCAATTCCTTATAGAAGACCTCGGCTACTTCTTCAGGCCACTTCTTTGACTTCGCCTTTTCTTCGAGTTCATGTCGCTCAGGAGAACCATCACCATTGCCTAGTTCTTCTTTGATATTTTTGATTTGCTGTTGGAGGAAGTATTCTTTCTGCTGTTCGTCTAGGTCTTCACGAGTTTTGCTACGGATGTTTTGCTTCAGTTGAAGAAGTTGAATTTCTCTATTCAATACTTTCAATGCAATATATATGCGATCCATCAGGCTATTTGCCTCTAGCATTTTGATCTTGTCAGAGACTGCAAATGGCATATTGGAACAAATGAAATCCACTACGATAGTATCATTCTGAATGTTACTTAGCGCATATTGGGTTTCATCTGCGATGTCGTCATTCAGTTGAATGTATTCTATTGTGCTTTTCTTTAAGTCTTCTACGGCAGCTTTAAACTCCTTATCATTGTCTGCTGGAAGTTGTTCGGGCATAGGAATGACGGTGCCGGCATAGTATGGTTTCTTTTTGGTTACGGCTTGTAACTGACAACGTCCAAAGCCCTGTACGAGTGCAGTAAGATTATTGCCCGGCCCCGGCATCTCTAAGACGCGTAGTAATTTTGCAAATACACCATACTCGTATAAGTCGTCTTTTGATGGCTCGTCAATGTCCGGGTCTTGCTGACTGAATACTCCAAAGAATTGATCGGGATTCTTTTTGAGTCTATTTATGAGTTGTAGACTCGTTTCACGACCAATTAAAATAGGGGTAACAACACCGGGGAAGAGTACAAGATTGCGCGTGGCTAGAATGGGAATTTGCCCAGTAACATCGGTTTCGAATAGTTTGCTAATATCTCCATCGTAGTCAGCTATCATCTGAATAGATGCGTTTTGTTTCTTATTGTTCATTGTCTGTCTTAATAAAATCCCTTATGGGCAATTTTCGAAGTGCAAAGGTACTAATTAAAATTGACATACTCTTCGTTGTCTCTATAAAATAAGTAAAGTACATGCGAATCCATTATATGGAGATAATGGAGTGATACAATAATTTTAGAAAGTTGTCGTTTCATAGGTTGTATGAAGCATGAAGAATTTACATTTAAGCAGTTTATCGTACGTCAAGAGCGTTGTGCTATGAAAGTTGGTACGGATGGAGTTCTTTTGGGGGCTTGGAGTGCTGGTGGAAAACGCATCTTAGATATCGGAACGGGTACCGGACTGATAGCTTTGATGATGGCACAGCGGTTTCCGGAAAGCACTGTTGATGGAGTGGAAATAGACGAAAGCGCCTATACCCAAGCTTTGGAGAATGTAGATGAAAGTTCTTTTTGTGAGCGTATAAAGTTATTTCATGCATCATTGCAGGAATTTCAAGCGAGATATAAGTATAATGCTATAGTTTCAAATCCTCCATTCTTTGTCGATTCTTTAAAGGCTCCAAGTCCTTCTCGCAATATGGCTCGCCATACCGATACATTGACCTATGAAGACTTGTTTGTCGGTGTAAGAAAGCTCTTGTGTGAAGATGGAAAGTTTTCTGTTATTATCCCTGTGGAAAATATAGAGCATTTCCTTGCAATATCTTCTTTATCAGGCTTTTATGTCTCTAGAGAAGTCTCTATAAAAACAGTGCTGAGGAAAACTCCAAAGCGTTGTCTTTTAGAGTTCGTTTTGTGTCAGCCAAAGACAGTAGAGAAGTTTATGGTAACCCTGATGGATGGGATGGGAGGTCGTTCGGAATGGTATAACAACTTGACAGCGGATTTTTATTTGTAGCTGTTAGATGTTAAGCTTGCGTTGCAAAACCTTGCTTAGGGCTTGGGCACGCCTACCTTGTTTGCTAATATCACTACGAATGACGTTGATTTCGTTAAAAAGTTCTGCGGCAGCAGCTTGTAATGCATTCGGTTTTCTTAAATCTCGATTTGCCTCGGGATTGATAAGCATCTTTATGCCTTTCTCTTGTAACGATATATTTATGTCTTCACCAGTCATGACAGGGTCTCCGTCGTAGTGTATGAATCCCGGTTTACTTCTATGTATTTGTAGTTGTTTGCAACGAAACGACTTGATTTTGGAATTTTTATCAAGTGTTTTGTTAAACATATCGATACTAATTTGAGGAGCTTCCAATACGTCGAATGGTTCCATAATCACAATATCCATCAGTCCATCACTCATAGAAGCCTGAGGTGCGATATAGGCGTTGTTGCCATATTGAGAGGCATTGGCACACGAAATAAGAAATGCTTTGTATTTAGCAGAACTTCCCTTGATGTTGATTTCGTATGTCTCCGGTTGATAGCTGAGCCCTTCAAGCAATATATTCTCAACATAAGTGATAGGGCCTCGTTTTCCCGATTCTGCAAATTTATGGCTGACGAATGCGTCAAAGCCCATGCCGCAAGTACAGAAGAAAGGATAACCGTTGATGATACCATAGTCTAAATCCCGAATCTCACACTTGTTAATGACAGCCATAGCTTTCTTGAGATTCATCGGAAGCATGAGATGTCGAGCCAATCCGTTGCCTGAACCGCAAGGTATTATTCCTAAAGCAGTGTTGGAATGTACGATGGAACGGGCTACTTCGTTAACCGTTCCATCGCCCCCGATAGCTACAACAATGTGTACACCATCATTTTTAGCTTTGTTGGCTAGTTCTGCTGCATGACCGGCATGTTCTGTTGTTTTGATGTCATAGTCAAAGAGTTCTTTGTCTAGACATTTGTCTATCAGTTCAGGAATGCCTGCTTTGTTGGTCGTTCCTGAAATAGGATTCATGATGAAAACAATTTTTTTCTTGCCCATTTCCTCTCTGATAGTGTTATTATAAATTCTTTGCAAAAGTAGTAAAAAAACGCTTATATACTGATTTGTTCCTATGATAAAATTACATAAAAGACATATTTCCGGTAAAAAAGAATGATATATAACATCTTTTTCGTATCTTTGCAGCCTATAAAAAATAATGTAGTTCTCTACACCTATTATTAAAATGGGACAGTTACAAGAAAGATACAGAAATTATCGTGAGCCTCAAAAGTTTATGGAGGCAGGAGTGTATCCCTATTTCCGTGCGATAACGAGCAAACAAGGAACAGAAGTTGAAATGGGTGGCCATAAGGTCTTGATGTTTGGATCTAATGCATATACAGGCTTGACAGGTGACCAACGAGTAGTAGATGCGGCAAAGGCTGCACTTGATCGTTATGGTTCGGGCTGTGCAGGAAGCCGTTTCCTTAATGGGACTCTGGACATTCACATCCAACTGGAAAAAGAATTGGCAACCTTTATGGGCAAAGACGAAACTCTTTGCTTTTCTACTGGCTTCTCTGTAAACCAAGGTGTGTTGGCTATGGTCGTTGGAAAAGGCGACTATATCATCTGTGATGATCGCGACCATGCTAGTATTGTGGATGGTAGACGCCTTTCTTTCGCTCGCCAGTTGCATTACAAGCATAATGACATGGAAGACTTGGAGCGTGTGCTGAAAGCGCTTCCGTATGAGGCTGTGAAGTTGATTGTCGTTGATGGTGTGTTCTCAATGGAGGGTGACTTGGCTAAACTTCCTGAGATTGTTGAGCTGAAACACAAATACAACTGTTCTATCATGGTTGACGAGGCGCATGGTGTAGGAGTTTTCGGTAAGCAGGGTAGAGGTGTTTGTGACTATTTCGGATTGACAGATGAAGTTGACTTGATAATGGGAACGTTCTCAAAGAGTTTGGCTTCTATTGGTGGATTTATTGCATCTGATGCTGATACCATCAATTATTTGCGCCATACTTGTCGCACTTATATCTTCAGTGCATCTAATACACCGGCTGCTACTGCGGCCGCACTTGAAGCTCTTCATATACTCCAAGCAGAACCTGAGCGTTTAGACCATTTATGGGCTGTGACTCGTTTTGCATTGAAGCGTTTCCGCGAAGAGGGATTTGAGATTGGTGAAACCGAAAGTCCTATCATTCCGTTATATGTACGTGATATTGATAAAACATTCTTGGTAACCAAGATGGCTTTCGATGCCGGAGTGTTTATCAATCCGGTTATACCGCCAGCTTGTGCTCCTCAAGATACTTTGGTACGCTTTGCTCTGATGGCAACTCATACCGAAGAGCAGGTAGAACGTGGTGTTCAAATCTTGAAGAAGATATTTGTTGACTTAGGTCTTATTAAATAAGACTTTATAAAAGAGACTGTAAATACAGATGGGGATATGTTTTTTGCATATCCCCATTTTTTGTTTCGTTTGGTTGCAACGCCTCGGCAAGGTTGCTGAATAGGCCTGTCAGCAAATCTGTTTGATATAAGCAGGATTGCTGTTAAGCGCTTGCAGCAATTTGATGTCGGATACTCGGTGAGATGATATTATTTATGTGGAATGGTAATTAACGATATTATGAATCTCCTTATAGATAAAATTTTTTGTGGTTTGAAATTAACTTGTTTTCTAGAATGATTTTGTGTTTCTCGGATTTAATGTGGAACTACTTTGTCATTTTAACGTTATTGTAACACTCATTTGGATAAAATTATTTAAATTTGCAGTGAATTATTTATTTAGGGGGATTCCTCATAGGTCTAAATTAAATTTAATTAATCAAAGTTATGCAGAAAAGATTGCTCTTTCTGATGATGCTCCTGTTATTGACAACATCATCTTTAATGGCTCAAGTAACAACATCTAGCATCAATGGTAAAGTCGTGGCTGATGGTCAAGATGTTATCGGTGCTACAATTACAGCCGTACACGTGCCGTCTGGTACACGGTATAATGCTGTTACTAATGACAAGGGACGTTATGTAATCCAAGGTATGCGTGTTGGTGGTCCTTACACAGTCTCTATTTCCTATATAGGTTATAAAGATGATGTAAGAAAGAACATTAGTTTGACTTTAGGTGAAGCTACTGCTATTAATGCCGATTTGAAAGAAGATGCGCAGGTATTGGGTGAAGTAACAGTTACCGGAGTTGCAGGAAGAGGTGGTATGGGTGCTTCTTCAAATTTCTCACAACAGAATATTGATAATGCGCCTACGATTAATCGAAATGTGTATGATGTAGCAAAATTGTCTCCACTGGTAAATTCAAATAAGTTTGGTGGTATCACGATTGCGGGTAGCAATAATCGTTACAATTCGTTCCAGATAGACGGTGTAGTAAGCAATGACGTGTTTGGTCTTGCTTCTAGCGGTACAAACGGAGGTCAGACCGGTGCTAATCCTATATCAATGGATGCCATAGAACAGATTCAGGTTGTAGCATCTCCATTCGATGTTCGTCAGAGTGGATTTACCGGTGGCGCTATCAATGCCATTACCAAGTCGGGTACCAACGTGTTCCATGCTACTGCATACGGATATTATACCGATCAAAACATGTATTCTAGTTGGAGCCAACAATATGGTAAGAAACAGAAACTTACTGATGAAAGCACCAAGACTTTGGGCTTTACTGTGGGTGGTCCTATCATCAAAGATAAATTATTCTTCTTTGGAAGTGTAGAATATAAGAAGGATTCACATCCGGCAACATACTATCCCGGAGCAGAAGGTTACTTCATCTCAGAAGCTACAGCAGCAGCTATCTTGGACAGATATGCTAAAATAACAGGACTTACAGATACTTATAATCCAAGGAATATTGATACTCAATCATGGTCTGTACTTGGTCGTTTGGACTGGAACATCAATGCCAATAACAAGTTTGCCTTGAGATACCAGATGAACGATTCTTATAAAGACGTATATGCTACTTCTTCAAAATCTTATTTCTTTAATAATAGCGGATATAGAATGAAGGATAAGACTAATTCGTTTGTAGCAGAGTTGAACTCACATTTGAGCGCTTCACTATATAATGAGTTGCGTGCAGGTGTAAGTTTTATCAGAGATAAGCGTGGTATAGCTTATTCTGGTCCTAGTATTTATATTTCCGGTGCGGGTAATTACGATGTTAAGACCGGAGCAGAAACAGGCTCTGCTAAATATTCTATATATTTGGGAACAGAATATTCTTCAGGTGTAAACCGTTTGAATCAAGATATTTGGACTTTAGAGGACAATCTTTCTTGGTACAGAGGAAACCATACATTCACCTTTGGTACTCATAACGAGATTTATAACATGGAGAATGCTTTTATTCAAGCGGCTAATGGGCAATATGTGTATAATACTATTACCGACTTCATGAATGATAAAGCAAAGAGTTTTGCTTGGAAGTATTCTGATAAAGATATCACTGGTACAACAAGATGGGCAACTCCTTTCAAGGCTGGACAGTTTGGCCTCTATGCACAAGACAAGTGGGATATATCTACTTTGCTGCAGTTGACTTATGGTATTCGTTTCGATATTCCGGTGTACTTTAATTCTCCATCGACAAACGAAGAGTTTAATGCTTCGGAATATGCAACTACTTATGGCGTGAAAGTTGGTCGTAAGCCCAGTTCTAGTGTGATGGTATCTCCACGTGCAGGCTTCCGCTGGTTCTTAGACGAGAGTCACAAATCACAACTTCGTGGTGGTTTGGGTATCTTCAATGGTCGGGCTCCATTTGTTTGGATTGAAAATGCGTGGGCTAATACAGGTATAGAGATGAAAGGTGTAACTTTCTATAGTCCCAATGTTCCTAGCTTTGCTACTTACGGTACAGATACAGAAAAGGCTGCAAACTCTGCAAAAGGAAAGGCCAATAAACCGGATATCAATACGGTTGATCGTCATTTTAAATTTCCACAAGTATTCCGTACCAATCTTGCTTGGGAGCAAGTATTGCCTTATGATTTCAAGTTGACCTTGGAAGGATTGTACTCTAAGAATATGAACAATGTGTGGTTCGAAAATCTCGCATTGAAACCAAATGGTAAGGTTTATGCGGTTAATAGCGACTTTGAGAATTCTGCTACAACATATTATAATAGTGTAAGAGGTAGTTATAACCAAATTATTAATATGAAGAATACGAATAAGGGTTATAGCTATAGCTTGAGTGCAAAAGTAGAGAAGAGTTTCAAGTTTGGCTTAGATTTGATGGCTAGCTACACATTCGGTCACTCTTATTCCGTAAATGATGGTACTTCCTCGGTAGCGGCATCTAACTGGGGATATTTCTATTGTACAGATCCCAATGTACAAGAAGTTGAATATTCTATGTTTGATACACCTCACCGTGTATTGGCAATGGCTAACTATAATTCGAAGCGTTATGGTAACGGCCGTTGGCAGACCCATATATCTCTTACATACAATGGATATAGCGGACAGCGTTATAGTTTTGTTATGTCTGATAAGTCATCTGCTTCTTTCAATGGCGATTATCGTAGTGGAAATTCGCTGTTGTATATCCCAACAGAACAAGAATTGGCTGTGATGTCATTTGCTGATGTTAAGGACAGTAAGGGAAAAGTAATTACTACGGCAGAGCAAGGGCGTGAAGCTTATGGTAACTGGATTGCTTCTAACAAATATGCACGTAATCACAGAGGACAATACGCTAGACGTAATGGAACTTCTGCTCCTTGGGAGAATCACTTTGATCTTCACCTTTCACAAGACTTCTACTACTTGAAGGATAGAGGAAGCAAGGTAGAGTTAGTACTTGATGTTATCAATGTAGCAAACATGCTCAATCATAATTGGGGTACATATTATGCTAATGTATATAGTGAGAATATCTTGCAAGTAGTTGGTACTTCAAAAGATGCGAAGGGCAATCAAGTAGCACAATACACCTATGTAGGCAATGCTCCTACTATCAGCGATTTCTATAGTAGATGGCATGCACAGATTGGTTTAAGAGTTACATTCTAATATGTAGAAAATCAAATCATAGCAAGTGGATAATCCTGAGAGGGTTATCCACTTTGTTTTTCGTAGATATGGAGGACTTATCAAGAGTTTAGAAGCAGCATTAATATTGTAAAACAAGATAGTGAATGCTCGTAAAATGCGAGGGTAAAATTTGGTGGTTTCACTTTAAATTACTAATTTTGCGGACGGTTTCAGACGGAACTTGTTGGTTAAAGGTTCCGTAGCTCAGTTGGATTAGAGCAACAGCCTTCTAAGCTGTGGGTCTTGGGTTCGAACCCCAACGGAATCACTTTCCAAATATTCGTCTGAAAAGAGGCTGATTAGTGTAATGCTGATTGGCCTTTTTATTTTTAAATTAGTAAAGTGTATCTATGATAGATAGTTCTGCATTTCAGGGTAAGAAAGCAGCTTATTATACATTAGGTTGCAAGCTCAATTATTCCGAGACCTCAACATTTGAACGTATGTTGGGCGAGATGGGCATTGTTCCGGCAGCAGAAAATGAGAATGCTGATATCTGTTTGGTGAATACTTGTTCTGTAACTGAAGTCGCAGACCATAAATGTCGTCAAGCAATTCATAAGCTAGTACGTAATAATCCCAGTGCTTTTGTCATTGTAACAGGATGTTATGCTCAATTGGAATCCGAAAAGGTGAGCCAGATAGATGGTGTTGATTTAGTACTTGGTAGTAATGAAAAAGCTAACTTGATACAGTATCTAAGTGATGCATGGAATACAGTTGGCGAAGGACAAAAAGAACATTTACATCGTTTTCACTCTGTAAAGACAAAGGATATAAAGACTTTCCAACCATCTTGTTCGCGTGGTAATAGGACCCGATATTTTCTGAAAGTACAAGATGGATGCAATTACTTTTGTACCTATTGTACGATACCTTATGCCAGAGGATTCTCCAGAAATCCATCAATTGCTTCGCTTGTGAAGCAAGTAGAAGATGCTGCGAAAGAGGGAGGAAAAGAAATTGTATTGACTGGAGTGAATATTGGAGATTTCGGAAGGACTACCAATGAATCATTCTTAGATTTGGTAAAAGCGTTAGATCAGGTAGAAGGAATAGAGCGTTTTCGCATCAGTAGTCTCGAACCGGATTTATGCAGTGATGAACTTATTGACTATTGTGCTTCTTCACGAGCATTTATGCCTCATTTCCATATTCCTCTTCAGAGTGGAAACAATGAAGTGTTGAGATTGATGCATAGACAATATAATAGAGAACTTTTTGCTCATAAGATTCAGTTGATTAGAGAAAAGATGCCTGATGCTTTTATAGGAGTGGATGTAATGGTGGGATGTCGTGGTGAAAAACCGGAATATTTTGAAGATTGTTATGATTTTCTTGCGTCTTTACCCATTGCGCAACTGCACGTCTTTCCATATTCGGAACGTCCCGGAACGAGTGCACTCTCTATACCTTATGTGGTAGATGATAAAGAAAAGAAGGTTCGTTCGCAGCGCTTATTGGAATTATCGGACTCTATGACTCATCATTTCTATAAGGAATATATTGGCAAAGAAGCCCTCGTTTTATTCGAGAAAGCATCAAAGGGTAAGGCGATGAACGGGTTTACAGAAAATTATATACGTGTAGAATTGCCGCCCTCGCAGTCTAAGGAAGAGTACGACAACCAAATCATGAAAGTTACTTTAGGCGATTTCAACCTAAAAAGAAATGCTTTAAAAGCCATACTTCAATGAAAATTGCTATCGTTATATTAAATTGGAATGGTGTAAACCTACTGAAAGAGTATCTTCCGTCTGTCATCAGATATTCTGTCGGAGCTGATGTTTGGGTTGCTGATAATGCATCTACGGATTCCTCCTTAGCACTCTTGAAGAGCGAATTTCCAATGGTGAGGCTTGTACAACTAGATAAGAATTATGGTTTTGCAGGTGGATATAATAATGCATTGAAGGAAATTTCAGCAGATTATTATGTCATCTTGAATTCTGATGTGGAGGTGACGGATGGTTGGCTTGCACCATTAATAAAGTATATGGAGTCTCATCCGGATGTAGCTGCTTGCCAACCCAAATTACTTTCCATTCTAGATAAGGGGCTGTTTGAGTATGCAGGGGCTTCTGGTGGTTTCTTAGATAGCTTAGGGTATCCTTATTGTAGAGGTCGTATCTTTGATGTAGTGGAGGCTGATAGAGGGCAATACGATGATATTTGTGAAATCATGTGGGCTACAGGGGCCTGTTTGGTTATCCGATCCAAGGATTTTTGGAATATCCAAGGATTTGATGAACGTTTCTTTGCCCACAACGAGGAAATTGATCTTTGTTGGCGTTTGCGAAATCTTGGCCGAAAGATAGTTGTGATTCCACAAAGCGTAGTGTACCATTTTGGTGGTGCCACCTTGCCTCAAGGGAATCCTCAAAAGACTTTCCTCAATTTTAGAAATAATCTCTTAATGCTTTATAAGAATCTTCCGAATAAAGAATTAGGCAAGGTGATGAGTTGGAGATGGCTTTTGGATTATCTAGCAGCATGGCAAACTCTGCTCGTTAACAGGAATGTTGGTGACTTTAAAGCTATTTATCGGGCACGGTGGGCATTTAAGAGAATGCTCAGTGAGTTCAAGTCTGATAGAGAGCAAATTCAAGCAACAAGAAAAGTAACGAGTCGAGATATTGAAGTGTTACCATCTATATTGTGTAAGTACTATTTTTGCAAAAAGAAGTTTTTTTCAAATCTTTGAACTAGCGGATAGTCCGCATAATAATTAAATTTTCAACACAAATTTAATTATTTTAGCTTAAAATTTTGTGAAAAACATAAAAAACACTATATTTGCAGAGAGATATTATATTTGTTTTTGAGGTACTTGTGTTACATATTACTTCCACTCATGTGGCTTTGTTCGGCGTGTGAGTTTAAGTTTAACAATACTGATGAGAAAGATCATCGTAGTATTGCTATACATCGTTTTGACAGATTGGAAAGTAGATATTTAACTACGGGGGATTTTTCTGCGCTTCAACAAATGAATACTGACTACCCAATAGAGACACGTACGTTGATAGAGAATGTGTTGAATCTGGGCGATGTGAATGAATCGGACATTAATAGCAGGTTGTTGAACTATTTTCAGGATGCTCTGTTACAAGATGTTATTTTGGCTGTTGATTCGCAATATGTAGATATGTCAGATATTAGTAAACTTATGTATAAGGCTTTTAGGAGACTTGGGCATGCAATTCCTAGTATACCTATTCCTGAAATTTATACTCAAATAGGAGCATTCAATCAGAGTATTGTTGTTGGCGATGGAATGATAGGTATTTCCTTAGATAAATATTTGGGTAATGATTTTGGTCCTTATGCCAAGTTCTATAATCAGCAGCAACGTGCTACAATGACACGCGAAAATATTGTTCCTGATTGTATTAGTTTCTATCTACTCAGTTATTATCCTGCACCTATGGGGAAAAATGAGAAGGAAACACTTAGATTGAAAGCTGTGCACATGGGGAAAGTGATGTGGGCTGCCAATAAATTAACTGATAGCCATATCTTTCAAACAGCCTATGTAGATAGGGTAGAGCAATTTATGAAGAAGCATAAAAACTTACCTATCAAGCAATTGATGGAGTTGGAAGATGGAGGATTTATGAATTAATATGCTCAAAGGAGCAATATTTTTGTCCTTGATATATGCCTTTCTGTTGCAAATAATTGTTGAATAAGTTCGTAAATTGGTAGTTTTTAAGCCCCCATCTAGGAGCTATTAATTTGTTTTCAGGCGATTGGCTGACAAATCGATCCAGTGTAATTGTGGGATTTAATCGGGTGATATATTCTGCTAACAATTCTATATATTCTTCAACATTAAACAGATGAAAAGGGTGTTCTTGGTATTCTCGTGCCATTTCTGTTCCTGTTATGATCTGTAGTTGATGTATTTTTAGCAGGTCTAAGGGAAGTCTAGAAATGTCATCAGCTTGTTTGAGCATGCTATTTCTATCTTCGCCGGGGAGTCCAAGAATGACGTGTCCTCCTGTGAGGATTCCATAATCATGAGTCAGTTGAACAATATCTTTGCTACATTGATAAGTATGGCCACGGTTGATGCGCTTTAGTGTCGTTTCATTGGTACTTTCAATTCCATATTCTATTAACACAAATCTCTCTCGGCCTAGTTGTTGGAGATATTGTAATAGCGATTCATCGATACAATCGGGTCTAGTTCCAATTACAATACCAACGACATCTTCTACAGAAAGGGCTTGTTCGTATTTGAATTTGAGTGTATCTACAGATTCGTATGTGTTGGTATAGGCTTGAAAGTAGGCTAGATATTTCATTTCAGGATATTTTTTTGAGAAAAACATCTTACCTTCTTGCAGTTGTTCTTTAATAGATTTGTTGTTGCTACAATATGCCGGACTGAATGTACTATTGTCACAAAAAGTACATCCACCATAACTAATTCTACCATCTCTGTTTGGACATGTGAAACCTGCATTGATAGAAATCTTTTGGACTTTGAATGGTAGCTTGGCCTTTATCCAGCTTCCAAAGTCGTTATAGTGTAGTTCTTGAGCCATAAATACGAGTAATAGATTGCAAAATTAGTGATTTTTCAGTAATTTTGCAGTTAAACCGAAACATTATTCAAATGAGAAAATTACTAACCATGCTCGTTTCTAGTCTATTGTTAACAACTAGTCTTTATGCGGTAGAAGAGATTACGATACCTGATATAACTAGTGGCATGTTTGCCGGCAAACGCTTGAATGGCCTTAATCCGATAGCGGGAACAGACTCTTATGCTAGTATCAGTGCTGATAGGAAACAAATATTGAAGTATTCGTTTGCGACCGGTAAACGGCAAGAAATACTGTTTGATGTTTTCAATACGATTGGTCATAAGATTACTGAAGTGGATGGATATCAGTTTTCGCCCAATGGAAAATTCATCCTTATTCAAACAAATACAAAACGTATTTATAGAAGATCGTATAGTGCAGTGTACTATATATATACGATAGCTTCAAAGAAATTGGTACCATTATCGGATGGTGGATCTCAGCAGATGCCCGTTTGGTCGCCCGATGGGTACCAAGTGGCATTTGTAAGAGAGAATAATATCTATCTTATAAAGCTGTTGTACGATAATGCCGAGTCGCAAGTGACGAAAGATGGAAAGCCGAATTTTATTATAAATGGAGTTCCGGATTGGGTAAACGAAGAAGAATTCTCAACGAATTGTTCATTGAGTTTTAATGCTGATGGTTCTATGTTATGTTGGATAAAATATGATGAATCTAAGGTTAAAACCTATGATTTGCAGATGTTTAAAGGTGATACACCTGTAAAAGAAGAGAACTCGGACTATCCTTCTCATTATTCCTACAAATATCCTAAAGCCGGATATGACAACTCGGTAGTGTCTGTATGGAGTTATGATATAAAATCTCATCAAACCAAACAGCTTCAAATTCCGGTTGATCAAGATGGCTATATTCCACGTCTCAAGGTTGGGAATGAGCCTAACAGTATGATTGTGTTTACCATGAATAGACATCAAGATGAGTTATGTCTTTATTCTGTAAATCCTAGAACAACTCTTTCGCAACTCCTTATCAAGGAGAAATCTGATAAATATGTGAAAGAAGAAGTATTGGAAAATGTAATTATCGGAAAGAATAGTATACTACTTCCTAGTGATAGAGATGGGTATATGAAGCTATATTTGTATACGCTGTCTGGTCAATTCAAGCGAAAGATAGGTGCAGGTGACTTTGATATTACCGATATTTACGGATATGATGAGAGTACTGGAGACATTTATTGCCAAGCAGCGTTACAAAATCCACACGATAGACAGGTTTTGATCTTTCACCAAAATGGTAAAATGGAATCATTAACCAATCAAGCAGGTTGGAACTCTGCAATATTTTCTGGAGATTATAAGTATTTTGTGAATACCTGGAGTGATGCAAATCATCCTTATGTGTATACTATACGAACTAGTTCTGGGAAAGTGTTAGATACTCCAATTGATAATGCTGAGTTGGCAAATAAAATTTCTAACTATGGGTTTACGGCTAAAGAGTTCTTTACGTTTACAACCTCTGAGGGAGTCAAACTAGATGGTTGGATGGTTAAGCCTATTGATTTTAATCCATCAAAGAAATACCCCGTCATTTTATATCAGTATAGTGGACCGGGCAGTCAACAAGTAGTTAACTCTTGGAATATTGGTTCTATGGGGAATGGAGGAGCCTTTGATTACTTCTTGGTACAGCAAGGTTTTATAGTCGTTTGTGTGGATGGACGTGGGACTGGAGCCCGAGGATCGGAATGGGAGAAGTGTACTTATTTGAATCTTGGAGCTTTGGAAGCTAAAGATCAAGTTGAAACTGCATTGTGGTTATCTAAACAAAGTTATGTTGATGGGAAACATATTGGAATATGGGGATGGAGTTATGGAGGATTCAATACACTTATGAGTATGAGCGAGGGACGTCCTGTGTTTTATGCCGGAGTTGCTGTTGCTCCTCCAACAAGTTGGAAGTATTATGATACCGTATATACTGAGCGCTATATGCGTACCCCTAAGGAGAATCCTAATGGATATAATGAAAATCCAATATCACGGGTAAAAGCTTTAAATGGAGATCTATTGATTTGCCATGGTGTTGCGGATGATAATGTTCATATACAAAATTCATTTGAATACTCAGAGGCATTGATTCAAGCAGGGAAGGATTTTAAAGAGAATTTCTACGTAAATCGAAATCATAGCATATATGGCGGAGAGACGCGTAATCACTTGTTAAAGCAAATTACTTCTTGGTTTAAAGACCATCTGAAGTAAAAGATAATACATAGTTAAGGCTCGGCTACTTTCACTAGTAGCCGAGCCTTAACTGTTATAGAGATAAATGATTGAACGTAACGTTGTGTTATATGATAATCTTCATGTCTTGTAAGTGATTGATAAACACTTGGGCATCGTTCTTTGCAACTTCGTAAGTAACCTCATATTCATTGGTTAACAAGGATGCTAAAGTATCCACGGTGAAATCTTTATCTTTGATGTTCTCCCATAGGAAACAAGCACTCTCGCTCAAACTGAGTATATTATTGAAGTCAATATTTGTTTCCCCTTCTGCAACTACGATACTCTCTCCACAAACATTCAATAATGTAAATCCTTCTTTTATTCTCATAATCATTATTTTTTTCTAGTTATTGGAATCCAAATTCTACGATATACTGCAAGTAGATATCTTCGTAATGGAATATGCATCCATATCCAAGAATAGATTTTCCATTTATAACCATCGGTACTGTCTAGTATTTTACGTCCTTTTCTATAGAAGCCAATACCGATGGCCTTTATATTTTCTACTTTACAATATTCTTTACTAATATTCCCATCTCCGCATAAAGTTACATCATCTCCGTCAATTTTAATGATACGATGAAATACATACTTCTTAGGACTTATCTCTGCTAAGACGGCATCGCCCACATGTAATGACGTGACTTTGGCTAATAGGGCTATATCACGGTTATTATCCAAGAATGGTTGCATACTCCAACCGCTCATACGAAGTGTGACAGTGTGGTGCCCCTCCTCTATTAATGAAATGATTTTGGGAATCAAAACAGAGTTTGGAAGTACTATTCTGTTTGGCTTTTGACCGTCTTGTAACATAATAAAGCAGATTCTTTATTGGGTAGACAATGTAGAATATAGCTAACTCTTGCTTCAATAAGAAGAGATAACGTTTTGCATAAATCAGTAAATAATGTATGATCCCATTTCATAGCAGAACAAGAGGGAAGTATGGAAGCAAATGCTTCTGTTGGCTTCAATTTGTCAATACTATTTTCACTTGCTCTATCTATTCTGACAATTGCTCCTAATTTCATCCGTATATTGCGATAGCAGGCTGTCTTTCCACTCCAAGGGCTGCCATATATATATGGTGTATTATCAATGATTCGAACGATAGGGTTATCATCATTGATAAGTTCGCATCCAGAAATACTTTGTAGCCACATACTAGATTGCGTACTTTTTCCTGTACCACTTTTTGCAATGAAAGCGTAAGCATAATTATCTTTTCCCACAACAGAGGCATGTATCAATAGTGTTTGATACTTGCATGAAGCGAAAGCAAAAATGAGCATAAGTGCATTATTCAGACCAAAGCACCAATTCATATAGCTCCCATTCAAGGCACAATGACAGTTGCTAAAATCCTTATTGGTTTGTAGTAAGCAACACTGCACCTTATTGATATTGGCAATGATATATTGATAGCCTCCATTGTCTATATGGAATACAGCAGTATCACCATTACCAGTATCAAATTTTCTTATGAGCTTTAGCTTTGTTTTTTCTATCGGGGATAGTTCCTCGTCAATAGTAAGAGTGAATAAAAAACTTTCGTTAGTAGGTGTATTTTCAATCTTAAATGGTGTAAATGAGGGTATCAAGTCCATTATATCATATTTGTTGTTATCAAATATGATACGAATGTAGAATCCGGCGATTGCAAAATAGTATGTCACGAAAAAATCTTTTGCTTAAAATAATGAGTTATTATTATTTTGCTTGTGGCTACATGAGTCTGCCGCACATCAAGCTTATTCTCCTTGTTTCTGCTTACGTGCTTTTTTCTTATTGGCTTTCTTATTTGCCTTTTCTATTTCTTGCTCATCTGGAACAATTGGCTTGTAGGCAAAGTCTGAAGATGTAATGTATTTGACAGTGTAATGGTTTTTATCTTTACCCTTTCCTTTTACTGTGGTATATTTCTTTTTAGTCTTTAAATATTTCTTCTCTATATCTTTTCTATTATCACTATAAGTGGTAATACAAGTAGCATGACTGAATCCTAATTTGGCAAGATAGTCTTTTAATTGGTAGGAATAGTTGTCTCTACTATATAAGAATCCTTCATGGTCTATCCAAGCTGAACTCAGTTGTTGAATATCTGTGAAATATACAGTAGAATCATTGAACGATGCTGCTACCCCGTACATGTATACTTGATTACTATTCTTCTTGCTGGCATATACATGTGATGTAAAAAATACACCGGCAAGCAGCATGACAAAAAATCTTAGTTTCATTATTATCTTATTGTATTTAATATTATTGACCTAGATATGGCTTCAGAAGTTTGTTTTGTCCATGATGACGTAATCTTCTTATAGCCTTTTCCTTTATTTGTCTAACCCGTTCTCTAGTCAGATCATATTTGTTACCTATTTCTTCAAGTGTCATCTCAGGTTGTCCTATACCGAAGAATGCTACAATGATGTTTTTTTCACGTTCATTGAGCAATTGCAAAGCATGAGAGATTTCATCTTGCAAAGATTCTTGGACGAGTTGACTATCAGCTTGAGGAGCATCAGTATTAGTTAATACATCAAGCAAGCTGTTGCCTTCTCCTTCAGCAATTGGTGCATCCATTGATAAATGCCTGTTATTGACTTTCATGGCGTCCGCAATCTTATCTTCCGGAATATCTATCTTCTCGGCAATCTCTTCGATGCTAGGACGCCTCTCATGCTCTTGTTCGAATTTGTTTAAGATTTGATTAATCTTATTGACCGAACCAACTTGGTTAAGTGGTAGTCTCACTATTCTGCTTTGCTCGGCTATAGCTTGAAGAATACTTTGTCTAATCCACCATACGGCATACGATATGAATTTAAATCCTCTAGTCTCATCGAACTTTTCTGCAGCTTTAATTAATCCTACATTACCTTCATTGATTAAGTCTGGTAGACTTAGTCCCTGATTTTGGTATTGTTTTGCTACTGATACGACAAATCTTAGATTCGCTTTAGTTAAGCGTTCTAATGCACGTCTGTCTCCCTTACGGATGCGTCGCGCCAATTCAATTTCCTCATCTACCGAAATAAGGTCTTCGTGCCCAATCTCCTGTAAATATTTATCTAGAGAAGCACTCTCTCGATTGGTAATAGATTTTGTGATTTTCAGTTGTCGCATTAGCCGTTAATTTTAAGCTAAATGCAAAGTTAAGTGTTTCTTATAGAATGTGCAAATGTTTTACTCTTTTTTGCATAGTATGATATTAGCATATAAAACTAAAACAAAAAAGGACTTGATTTCTTTGAAAATGAAAATCAAGTCCTTCCTTTATTTGTAGTAGAGTTGTTTATTAATTAATCTTCACTACCTTATAATCTTTCTTTCCTGTGGGCCATATACCTTTGATAATGAGTACAGGGTCTTTACTTGTTGAAGCTGCTTTGACAGCATCTTGTAAATCGCTAATCGATTTAATTGGAGTGTCATTAGCGTATTGTATGATGAAGCCCGGAGTAATTCCACCTTCTTTGATAGCACCATTTGAGACCTTAGTAACTTCAAGTCCGAAGTTGATGTCAAGTTGCTCTTTAGTCGAGTTGCCTACAGGTCGGAAGCTAGCACCAAGTACATCAAGATCGGCAGTCTTCATTACTTTTGTATTGCCCTGAGCATTTTTCAGTGTAACAGTCTTTGTTGATTTAACCTTGTTGCGTAAATAGGTGATGCTAACTTTCTCGCCGGGGCGCTTCTTGGCCAATACTTCTTGTAGCTCAGCCATCTTAGTTACCTCTTTACCATCGACATTCGTGATTACATCACCGGCTTTAAGCCCTGCAGTTGCTGCCGAACCTCCTTCTTCAACTTCTGCTACATAGATACCGTCATTTGTTCCTAAATCAACTTCCTTATTTTGTTCTTTCTGTGCATTGATATAGTTTAATACATCTTGTCCTTTGATACCCAAAATAGCTCTTTGGACTGTCCCGTATTGTTTCAGATCGGCTACTACCTTATTCATAATAGTTGTAGGTATGGCAAAGCCGTAACCACTGTATGAACCTGTCTGAGAATATAGCATCGCATTGATTCCTACCAATTCACCACGAGCATTGACAAGCGCACCACCAGAGTTTCCGGGATTGATGGCAGCATCAGTTTGAATAAAGCTCTCAACACCATTTGCATACAATGAGCGTGCTTTCGCACTGACGATACCTGCCGTAACGGTGTTGTTAAGGCCATAAGGATTACCTACGGCAATCACCCATTCTCCTACTTTCAGGTCGTCCGAGTTTCCTATAGGCAGGGTAGGGAGGTTTTTGCCATTGACTTTGATGAGAGCTAAATCTGTTGTTTTGTCTGTTCCAATGATTCTTGCAGAGTATTCTCTGTTATCATTCAGTGTAATGGTTAACTCGTCTGCACCTTCTACCACATGGTTATTGGTTACAATGTAACCATCTGAACTGATGATGACTCCACTTCCGGTAGCTTCTTTTTTGGGAGTTTGAATCTTTCTTCTCTGCCTACCACCGTTGCTACCATCGTTTGGATTACCGAAAAAACCAAAGGGATCAAAGAATCCGCCAAATGGGTCGCTTGGTACATCGACTGTTTGGGTCTTTGAATTTTGGACATATTTTATATGGACAACTGCTGGAAGAGCTTTCTCCGATGCGTAAGTAAGGTCAATAGGCTGACCTGCTATCGCTGCATTTGTGCTACTGGTTGCATTTGCTTTGATGAATGAGCCTGCTGAAAGGCCAATGGCTACTATGCACATTGTGCCTAATACATACTTTGAATAATTCTTCATATTTATATTTGTTTTGAAACTTATTCTATATTCGCTGTTGAATTTATGCTTGCAAATATAGACGCAAAAAATCGAAAACTGCCATTATGTCGCAGTTCTTTATTCGATTTTAACAGTTGAATTTAACACTTTAACGGCTCTTAAATCCGTTACGAGATAAATTTACTTTGTTTTATAAATGTCTAGATGTAAGTTGCTTAAACCGGAGACTGTGTTGGGTCTTCTTTGAAGAGCTCGTCCATATTTGGAATCTCATCTTTATCAAACCATTGACAGAGCTTGTTTTGTGCCTTTAACTTTATTTCATCGGAGACCTCATTCCAAACTTTGTGTAAGACGAAGAACAATACAGCAAGGTCATCACCTAGTCCGGCGATAGGGATTGCGTCTGGAACTACGTCCAAAGGGGTGATAAGATAGCCCAAGGCGCCAAGGATGATGGCTTTGTCTTTTACGCTCACCTTATCATTATCCAAGGTGTAGTAGAGTAGGAGGGCTGCATATACCAATTTGGCACCGGCTCGTTTGGCTATTTGAGATATTTTGTCTAAGAAGCCTTTAGGGCTGAATTTGTCTTTATAACGCAGAATGTCTGATAATTCCATAGTCTGATTTTTATAGGAGTGTAATAATTACTTCTGATAGGACAATACTAGGCTTATGTATTCCTCTATTTTTGGGTTGTTCAGTTTCTTCAATCGGTAATAAATATATAATTTGGATATAGCTTTGTATAATAAGTACAGGCAGAAGCCTATAGCTATACCTACAAAGATGGAGTTTCGCCCCCAAGGTAAACTATCTTGCGGATATAGCGACATAGCCAAAATTGGTAAAACAATGAGAAAGCCCGAAACTGTCAGTTTGGTCCGTTCGCTTCCTAGGCTGTCCAAGATGGCTTGCTTGTCGAAAAGATAGTCGGTTAATTGTTCATCGCAGAGTTGGTAATCTTCCAGCTTGGGGAAGCCTGCTTCGCCTTGATGTGCTTTTATTTTGTTTGAAACTTGTTGCTGGATGTCATCAACAGCCTTGTCCAGCTGGTTTAATTGAAAAGCCATATAGCAATGTGTTTGTGATTTTAATACATTAGATAAAAAATGAAAGCAGTATCCCTGTAAGCCGGGTTCTGTTAAACTGTAAAAACAGCTACTGTCATTTATCTACTATGCAGGTCGCCCTACATCTCTAGCATCCTACCCTCCGTAGTTAGCATATGCTATTGAGCGAGTAACTCTTTGACTACGGTTTACATGGACTTGCAGCTTCCAGAAAGTACAGCCTGTTGATCACCCAACAGCTGGTAGGCTCTTACCCTGCCTTCTCACCCTTACCACCGAAGTGGCGGTTGTTCTCTTCTACTTATTCCTACTGTCACCAATAGCTTCTGTTTCAGAAGTGGAATACTCTGTGCTGCCCGGACTTTCCTCTTGCAATATATTGCCAGCGACAGTACCGAGACACTGCTTTCACGTGCAAAGATAGTCTAAATTCTCTTACTAATCAAAATTTATGTTCTAAAAACTCTTGCTCTTCTATTTGAAAAACTACTTTCGTGCCTTATCTGTTGCTGCAAAAAAATTACAGCATTTCTGATAACTTGTTTCAGCAATGCTGTTGTGGCTGTTCAATAACTTTGCTTGGCCTTTGCAGTATTTTATGATTTCTTGTTCGGACGTACTTTTAAGTCGTCAAAAATATCTACTTTTGCAATGTTTAGAAATGGAAATGTAGATTATGGCAAAATATCAGGCATATATATTTGATTTAGATGGTACGTTGTTGGACACTTTGGCCGATTTGGCAAACAGCTGTAATTATGCGTTGAGAAAACATGGAATGCCTGAACGAACGATAGAGGAAGTTCGCCAATTTGTTGGAAATGGAGTTCGGAAATTGATGGAACGCGCTATTCCCAATGGAGATAAGAATCCAAAATTCAATGAAACTTATCAGGCTTTCAGGGAACATTACCTCATACACAACCTTGACACGACCCGTCCTTATCCCGGTATCATAGAACTATTGCACCGGCTTCAAGCAGAAGGTGTTGCTATGGCGGTTGTCAGTAATAAATTTTATGCGGCTACAAGCGAACTTTGTGCGCACTTTTTCGGCGATTATATCAAGGTTGCTATCGGTGAACGTGAAGATATTCGTAAGAAACCGGCTCCGGATACTGTCATCGAAGCTTTGCACCAACTGCATGTAGAAGCAAGTAAAGCTGTCTATGTAGGTGATAGTGAAGTGGATGTACAAACTGCTCTTAATTGTCAAATGCCATGTATCAGTGTGTTATGGGGATTCCGTAGTAAGGATTTCCTTCTAGAGAAAGGTGCCTCGAAATTCGTTCAAACGCCGTTAGAAATCTTGGAAAAGTAATATATATAATAGGTGGTGTACAAAAAGAAAGTAAGAATGAAAAAAAATAAGCGAAAAATTTGTTGGCTCGGAAAAAAGCACTACCTTTGCAACCGCATTTAGAGAAGTGCTTAACGCGGAAATAGCTCAGTTGGTAGAGCACGACCTTGCCAAGGTCGGGGTCGCGGGTTCGAGTCCCGTTTTCCGCTCAACATTCTGAATAAATCCAATTGAAACAAATGTTTCAGAGGCCCAGGTGGCGGAATTGGTAGACGCGCACGTTTCAGGTGCGTGTGTTTCACGACGTGCAGGTTCGAGTCCTGTTCTGGGCACTTATTTGTTTAGAATGCTTTTTATGTTGGAGAGGTGGCGGAATTGGTAGACGCGCTACTTTGAGGGGGTAGTGATAATTGCATCGTGGGAGTTCGAGTCTCCTCCTCTTCACCAGTTTTTTTCGCGGAAATAGCTCAGTTGGTAGAGCACGACCTTGCCAAGGTCGGGGTCGCGGGTTCGAGTCCCGTTTTCCGCTCAGTTTTTAAGGAAAACATACTAATCCACAATGAATTTATATTTAAGATATTTCGATAAAGAACTATTGGCTACCAGTGTTGATGAGGCTATTGATTTTTTAAGTTCCATCCGCGAAATAGGGATGAATGAGGAATTGGAGGCTGATATCCGTGATTATGCAGCAAGTGATGTTTTCTATCCTAAACGTTATAAGGTTCGTCAACGCGTTTATTTCATTATCATTAAGACTACAGCGGCAACGATGGCTGATTTCAAACAGAAGAAAGCTTTACGTCCGATACCTGCCGGCCCGGTTGCTGAAAAGAGAGATTTAGCAGCTACGGCAATGACACGTTTGACAGAAGAGCGTCTAGGATGGTATGAAGGAGAATTAGATTTTAAACGCGTTGTGATGATACCCACTACCGGTAAACATGAATATCGTGATACTCATTTTGTGGTTCAATGCAAAGCTGTTTCCGGACAAGATTGTTACAATCGTATAATAGATCATCTTCGTGCCCGTGTAGATGGGAGATCTCAATTCCCATCAGCTAAAGGGAAAAACTTCCGTTTTCGTTATTTAGGTCTTTGGAAATAAATATTCATTCATTGTAAAGAGGCTATCCTATATGAATAAAGTAATGCTTATTGGTAATGTCGGTAAAGAGCCGGATGTTAGATATTATGATTCTGATCAAGCTGTAGCACAATTTCCTCTAGCTACAACAGAGAAAGGCTATGTCTTGCAGAATGGCACTCAAGTACCTGATCATACCGATTGGCACAATATAATCATGTGGAAAGGCCTTGCCAAAGTTGCGGAGAAGTATGTACATAAAGGAGATAAACTCTATATAGAAGGTCGTATTCGCTATCGTTCTTATGATGACCAAAAGGGACAACGTCGTTATGTAACAGAGATTATGGCCGAAAATATGGAATTGCTTACGCCAAAGTCTCAATCTGTAACGAGTACTGAATCGGCTTCAGGGCAGAAAACGAAGACGGAACAAACGGAGTCGCACGAGCCACTTCCCTTTTAACTAGCTATTTATTACATTGGATATATCTTTCATATTAGATTCCTTTCATGCGGTAACTTTTGTCCCGCCAACATTTGGTGTGCTGATTGCAGCCGGATTAGCTTTCTTGCTCTTGTTGCTTTCTGGTTTTGCCAGCTCATCAGAAATTGCTTTTTTCAGTTTGTCACCGACTGAACTTTCTCAGTTGGATGAGAAGAACCATAGAGACCGTTTAATACAAATATTGCGTGACGACAGTGAGCGTACTTTGGCAACTATTCTTATTACCAATAATTTTGTCAATGTAACGATTATCATGCTTTGCAATTATGTCTTTGGGGCTATACTTCATTTTGGACCTGAGGCATATTGGTTACAGTTTGTTTGCATCACGGTGATTTTGACATTTCTCTTATTGCTTTTTGGAGAAATCATGCCTAAAGTATATAGTCGTCAGAACTCTTTGCGCTTTTGCCGATTTAGTGTAAATGGAATATTGTTTTTCCGAAAGCTATTTTGGCCATTGGAATCGATACTCCTACGTAGTGGTGTGTTAGCCGAGAAAATAATTCAAAGTCATGACCATGTACTGAGTGTCGATGATTTGGAGCAGGCTTTGGAACTTACGAATAAGAATGATATCAAGAATGAAAAGAGTATGCTTCAAGGTATTATTCGTTTTGGCGATGAAACGGCAAAAGAAATCATGACGAGTAGACAAGACATTGTTGATTTGGATATTCGTTGTACTTATACAGATGTATTAAAGAGCATCGTAGAAAATAACTATAGTAGAATTCCTGTTTATCAAGATAATACAGACAATATTCGAGGTATACTCTATATTAAGGATTTGTTGCCTCACTTGTCGAAACCTGCTAATTTTCGCTGGCAAAGCTTGATACGACCACCTTATTTTGTTCCTGAAACGAAGAAGATAGATGATTTGTTGCGTGATTTCCAAGAAAATAAAGTGCATATTGCCATTGTCGTCGACGAATTTGGTGGTACGAGCGGTCTTGTGACAATGGAAGATATATTGGAAGAAATTGTCGGTGAAATCAATGACGAATATGATGAAGAGCAATCTATCTATTCAAAATTGAATTACAACACCTACATCTTTGAGGGTAAGACTTTGTTGAGCGATTTTTGCAAAATACTTCAAATTAGCGACGATGAATTTGCCGAAGTTGAAGGTGATGCTGATTCGTTGGCAGGTTTACTCTTGGAAATCAAAGGAGATTTCCCTAGTATTCATGAAAAGATAATCTATCGGAATTATTCTTTTGAAATTTTGTCTATTGAAGATAGAAGAATCAGCAGGATAAAGGTTGTTATTCTGCCAACAGAAATAAAATAGGCTTATGGCTTTGATGAGTGTGGAGACACTTGCTCCGGACGTTTTACTGGGCTTGTGGAAAATAGATGAGTTGCGTGTTGAGGACTTCTTGACTGCAAAACCCCAACTACATCCTATTTATGAGCAACAAATAAGTCTACATAAGAGTATTGCTCGCCAGATAGAGAAGTTAGCTATTTACTCCTTGTTAGACGAGATGACATACTCAACTTCGTTTTCTTTGATTCAATATAACGAAGATGGTAAGCCTTTTTATGAAGGATATAAGATAAGTATAAGTCATACAAAAGGTTATGCCGCTTTAATTTTGTCTAAAGAGCGAGAAGTCTCTATAGATATAGAGTATTTTAGTAGGCGTGTTGAAAGGATATTTAGTAGGTTTATTCGTCCAGACGAACAGTCGCATACTCTTAATGAAAAACTCATTAATTGGAGTGCTAAAGAAACAGTCTATAAATATTACTCCGCCCAGCATCTTGGTTTCTTTGCTATACGTTTGCTTCCCTATGAGGTTAAGAAATCTGGGATGGTTATTGTAGACAACTTAAAGACAGAAGAGCATTTAACGGTTTATTATCGAATGACACCGGACTATGTCCTTACATATACATACAAAGAAAGGGAATAGAGTAGAACTCCATTCCCTTTTATATTTAGAACGTATTTTATTATTCGCCCTTAATAGCTGCTACACCGGGAAGTACTTTGCCTTCAATAGCTTCAAGCATAGCACCACCACCTGTAGAAACATAAGAAACCTTGTCAGCCAAGCCAAACTTGTTAACAGCAGCTACAGAGTCGCCACCACCAACAAGTGAGAAAGCGCCATTCTCTTGTGTTGCTTGAGCAACATATTTTGCGATTTCGCCAGTACCGTGTGCAAAGTTCTCCAACTCGAATACACCAACAGGGCCATTCCACAAAATAGTCTTAGATGAAAGAATAATCTTCTTCCACTCTTCCAAACTTTGTTCTGCAGCATCCATACCTTCCCACTCATCTGGAATCTCGTTGATAGGGAATGTCTGGCGTTCTGTATCGTTAGAGAATTCTTTACCACATACGGTGTGGGTAGAAAGAGAAAGCGTAACGCCTTTTTCCTTGGCAGCAGCCATCACGTTTAATGCTTCTGGAATCAAATCATCCTCGTGTAGAGATTGTCCAATCTTACCACCTTGAGCTTTGATGAATGTGTAACCCATACCACCACCGATGATGAGGTTGTCTACCTTGTCAAGCAGATTCTTGATGACACCAAGTTTAGAACTAACTTTTGAACCACCAATGATTGCTGTGAAAGGATGCTGAGCATTCTTCAGAACGTTGTCAATAGCAGTTACTTCTTTTTCCATCAAGAAACCGAGCATCTTAGCATCTGCATCGAAGAAGTCGGCAATAACAGCTGTAGAAGCATGGCGACGGTGTGCAGTACCGAATGCGTCGTTTACATATACATCTGCATAAGAAGCTAATTTCTTAGCAAAATCTTTCTGACGAACTTTCATTTCTTTCTTAGCTTCGTCGAATTCTGGAGTACCTTTCTCTACACCTACAGGTTTACCCTCCTCTTCAGGATAGTAACGCAGATTTTCAAGGAGAAGAGCCTCGCCTGGTTTCAAAGCTGCGGCAGCTTCATCTGCTTTTCCACAATCTTCTGCAAATTTAACGTCTACACCAAGAGCTGCAGATACATTTTTAACAATCTGACCTAATGACAGTTCAGGCTTCACCTTGCCTTTAGGCTTACCCATGTGGCTCATCATAATCAACGCACCACCGTCTGCCAAAACTTTCTTCAAAGTGGGAAGAGCACCACGGATACGTGTGTCGTCAGTTACATTTCCATTCTCATCCAATGGTACATTGAAGTCCACACGGACGATTGCCTTTTTGCCGGCAAAGTTGAATTGTTCGATTTTCATTTTACCTTAATTATTTTGATAAGTTTAGAATTTCAATCTTGACGCAAAGATAATAATAATTCCTAAGACAGAAGAATACAAAATTGATAATTAATAGTTTTTATTGCTGTGTGTATTGAAAAGTTCATAATAGAGTAAAGCTGAACACAACAGTTCAGCTTTACTCTATTATTGAGAGGGATAATGCTTAGTACAATATAAACTTTATACTAATCTTCAAAGGTGATTTGGATGCGTCAACACTGGTTAACATACCATCCAAGTTACCTTCGATACCCGGCCCATCTATGCCCGGTAAAATTCAATTTGTATTCATACTGTTTTGTTGAATTTTTATAGCCTTTATCGACCGTCATCATAAATGTTTTCCACACAATTTTTATAGGTGATGAATGTGTAGGATGGTAGATAGATGTCGTATTATTCTTTAAATCTTTGACCGTAGCGTAGCAAGTAGTTTTGGTCTTAATAGGTTCTTTATCGTTTGGAGAATATATTACATCGTAGGTCTTCTTTACATCTTCAACATGCAGATGTAGTGTGATGACCGAGTCTTTTGTCTCAATCAACTTCACTTCCCAATCAAACCATGCGGGAATATCTGTTTGCTTTCCAGAACTGAAGTCAAAATTAGATCTGTCAATCAGTATATTAGCATTGATATCGTTCATCACAATATTCTGATTGTTGAGTTTCCCTTGAACGTAGCTCTGATGTAAAACGGCTTCTTCTGTATCATTGTCATTGCTACATGAAGTTACAGACGTTATTACCACCAACATGAGCAAAATTCCTATTTTTAATTTTTGAAGATATGCCATTTTACTCTGATTTTATCAGAGTCTTTACGGTGCAATCACAATATCTATTGCATCGCGACAAATCTATTATTCCTGTTCTTCTTTGATATGGATGAAAGCATTTGCAAGAATAGCAGTAAGACCACCGGTTGTAATACCAGAAGAGAATATATTCTTGATAGTTTCAGGCATTTGGTCAAGTATTCCCGGCACCATTTCAACACTGAGTCCCATAGCAAAGCTAAGTGCAATCACTAATATAGCTTTTCTATTGAGCCTAGTAGACGCAATAATCTTAATACCTGCGGCAGCTACTGTTCCGAACATGAGGAGGGTAGCACCACCAAGAACCGGATCGGGAATTAACGAGAAGATCAATCCTACAATAGGGAACAGGCCTAGTACAACCAATGCGGCTGCAATAAAGTATCCAACATATCTTGATGCAACACCCGTAAGTTGAATCATACCATTATTTTGTGCAAAGATGGAGTTAGGGAAAGAATTAAATATAGCTGCAAGGAAAGAATTAAAACCATCGGCGAGGATACCACCGGAGGCTCTTTTTATAAAAACAGGACCTTCTACCGGTTCTCCGGAAATCATAGAGTTGGCAGTGATGTCACCATAAGCCTCGATGGCTGTAATTAAGTAAATAAGTCCCAGTGAAATGATTGCTGAAATATCAAAATTTAGTCCATATTTAAATGGGACAGGAATGTTAAAATGGTTGTATGAACTTATCTCACTAAAATTAATCATATTGAGTCCAATAGCTACTCCACATCCTATCAATAGTCCCAAAACTATAGATGACATACGAAGAAATCTATTGCTACTTCTGTTGAATAGTATAATAGAGACAAGAACCAATGTGGCGAGTGCAAGATTGGTAAGGCTTCCAAAGGTACCATTAGCTTGGGCTGCAGCGCCACCACCGCAAGAATTAATACCGGCTTTAATAAGACTCATACCGATGAGCGTTACTACAATGCCAGATACTAAAGGAGTGATAATTTTACGTGTATATTTCAGTAAACGGCTGATAAGCATTTCTACAACAGAAGCAACCATACAAGCTCCAAAGATGTAGCTAAGGGCTAATTCCGTGTTTAGTTTACCAGAAACCATGCCTAAAGCTCCTGCTCCGATAATAGGACCAATAAAAGAGAAGCTAGTACCTTGAATACATAGTAAACCTGTACCGACAGGACCTAGCTTATGGCATTGTATAAATGTAGCGATACCTGATACAAATAATGACATGGAAACGAGGAAACCGGTAGTTCCAAGGTCAAATCCTAGAGCACTTGAAATAATCAAAGGTGGGGTAATGATTGCTACGAAGATAGCCAGTAGATGCTGTAGTGCTGCGAAAAGAGTTTCTTTGAGTGGTGGACGATCGTTAAGACCGTAGATAAGTTCTTTTGGTGAATAGTTGTTAGCCATGTTTTTATTCATCTCTTAATTTGATTTCACAATTATCAAGAGAGTCTACAATAGCCAAGGACTCGCATCTGACACCTTCGGCCTCAATGACATCACGTCCATGTTGGAAAGCTTTTTCGATTATAAATCCCATACCCACTAATTCGCATCCCGCTTGTCTACATAGAGCAATGACTCCTTTGGCAGCATTGCCATAAGCAAGGAAGTCGTCGACAAATAGTACCTTGTCGTCTTTTGTGAGATAATCTTTAGAAATGACAACATGGTATTCGCGCTGTTTAGTGAAAGAGAAAACTGTAGTTGAAAGCATGTTATTCATTGTTGATGGCATCTTTTTCTTGGCAAAAACTACAGGTAAATCCAATAGGAAGCCCATCATAATGGCCGGAGCTATACCAGAAGCTTCAACTGTGAGAATTTTATTAATTTCAGTAGAAGCATATCTTCTTATTAGTTCTATTGAAATTTGTTTCATCAGATTAGGATCCATCTGATGGTTAATAAACTTGTCTACTTTTAGAATTCCACCCGGAAAACATTGGCCATCTTTGAGAATTCTGTCTTTTAATGCTTTCATTGATTTTAAATTTGATGTGCAAAGGTACTCATAATATTTGAATGTATATAATTCAACACTTGCAAATTTTCAGATAAGGACAATTTATACACCGATTATTGTCGCTAGTAGGAGAAAATGGTATGTGTGAATTAAATAATTCTTCTAGCTTCTGTTTCAATAATTCTCTATATATATGGCTATAGTCTTGTATGTCCGAAATCCTATTACCATTGATTTTTAGAGTAGATTCAAAGTCTTCTTTGATTGCATGTTGGATGAATAACAGGGAAGGGGATACAGGCAAGTTTGAAGGATTTTCCTTATTGTCATTTCTAACAATTATGGCATAAAGCATTGCCTGCAGAAAGTAATCTGTATGATTTTTTAAATTCGTACCGGCAAAAATGCTTTCTACATCTTTAACACTCATCTTGTCATTGCTACCGGTCTTGTAATCTATGACACGGATAGAAGACTCTTGATTTATAGCTTCAATACGATCTAAGCGGTCGATACTCCCATAAAGTACCAAATTCTTTTTCCCTCTTTCTGTATTAAGTTCAATAGAAGTCTCAACTTTTTTTTCTAATCCCAAAATTCTAAAAGGAGTATGCTTTACATCCAATTTTAACAATTGTCTAAGATAGGTCAATAGTACTTCACGATTGATAAACTGTAAACCGCTATATTCTAATTTTACCTGATTCGACGTCTTAAAGAGTTCGGTTCTAAAGGCTTCATCTATATAGTATTCTAATTTTAGACGATCTTTTCCTTGAATAACCTGCTCCAAATCTGATTTCGTAACTAAACGCTGTTGCTCCAAGAATGGTTGATAAAATAATTCTGCTGCTTTATGAAAAATATTACCAAAGACGCGATTGTCTACTCCCTCATCATCGGCGTTATCCGGTTCTGCTATGCTGGCTATATATCTATAATAAAATCTTAATTGGCATCTGATGTAGGTGTTAATTGCCGTGGGTGATAAGCGTTCTATATTTGTTAGTATATCATAAGCTTCTCCTTCTTTTGAAATCTGTTTAGCTATCCCCGGACTAGGAGCTTTATCAGAATTCATGATGTAACGCTTAATATTATGGGGGCTTTCTACTAAGAGCTGGAGCATAAATCTACTCATCTCTCCAGTTTGTCCGTCTGTCGTAGAGTTATTATACGTGATGGTTATATCTTTAGCTCGCTGAAGTAGTCTATTGAAATAGTATGCATAAATAGACACCTTATTATCTATTGTAGTAAGGTTGAAAGCCTTTTTAATAGAATAAGGTATAAAAGATGTATCATGAATCCCCTTAGGCATATTACCTTCGTTGCATGAGAGTATCAATAGGTGGTCAAAGTCTAGATTTCTAGTTTCGAGGACTCCCATGACTTGGATACCTACTGCAGGTTCTCCATGGAAAGGAATGGTAGTGGTCTGTATAAGTTGATTTAACAGCTTTTGAAATGTTGTAAGGTCAACATCTAGATCACCATTTATAACAAGTCCAAACAAACGATTTACAAGGGTATAAGTTTTGAAAATCGATTCTTGAAAGAAAGGAGAAGTTTCCTCGCCTCCCTCTTTGCTGTCTCTAGCATAGTTGATGCCTATTTGTTTGAGAATTTGAACTAGCCAAGTTGTTATTTCGCCAATGTTATCATGGAATGTAAAGAGGTGCTTTAAATCTTCGGTTGTTGACAACTCATCAGTAGAATAATAGAATTGTCTTTTTTGATGTATGTGATCTAATAATTCCCTTGTATATGATGTGATTAATCTTGCATGAGGATGTCGTAAGACTTTCTCTATCCAATGTGTTCGAAATTTTTGTGTATCTCTTCTGTATCCTTGTAGTTGGAGTACTACGAGTAATCGTATTAAGGAGGCTATGGGAGTAAGTTGCAAAGGATAACCTGTAGTAATATTTATCTGCTCTGCTTCTGCTGGTATGCTATGAATAATAGTTGGTAATAGATTCTCATTACATAAAACAATAGCACTCTTCTTGCCAGCTTTTATACGATTGTTATCGCGTAACCATTGACCAACATATCTAGCTTGCATATTCTCTGTAGGGGAAGCTATAAATGAAAAGTCCTTTGGGCTAGACATATTATTATATATTTCGGCAGAAATAGTATCCAACTCATTTGGGTAACGCATAAGATGCTGAGCAATATAGTATCCTGCTTCATTTTGATGAGAGATATAGCTATTGTCAAAATCCCAATAGAAGAATGCTTTTCCTTCTTTTTTTAGCCTGTCGCAGAGTTGTAATTCAACCTTTTGCATCATGTTGAATCCAACAAAAAGATAATAATCGTATTGAAAAACTATACTATTATCTTCAGCCACCTCTCTATATAATTGTCCTTCATAGGCTAACCCTTGCGACCGAAGAGTATCTCTAAATTGATTATAAATGGTATCAAGATGATTCCATAGGTTTTCAAATCTCTGCTTTAAGAGAGATTGGTGATCTGCAGGGAAATTGGAAAAAAACTTCTTTAAAGTTTGTATCTGTTCTTCATTTAAATAAGATGAATCGTCCAGCCTGTGTATATCTTTGAGATTGGTGAAAAGTGTTTGGGCTGATGCCATGTTTTTATCAATGTCATCAAAATCGTTTAATAATATTTGTCCCCAACTATAAAACTGATCTAATGTTTCTATTGATTGGGTACATGATACGAATACTTTATGTAAATCACAGACTAGCTTAATAGAATCGGCAATCTTTAATGTGGAATGTTTACAAAATAAATCGCTAATAGTAATGTAGTTAGGACTCCAAATGGGACTATCAACCATTCTAGCTAATTCTTCATTCAAGAATAAAGACGCTCTCTTATTTGGAAAAACCACTGCAATATGGGAGAGGTTGTTACCAAATTTCTGAATGATATTTTCTGCTACATGATGTAAAAAAGATGTTGCCATGATTCTTATTTAACTTCTTTAATTTGATTAGAGTACACAAACCAAAGATAACCTTTAACATAGGTATATCCCATATCAGTCAAAATTGTTATATATTCCCTTACCTGTTGTTCGTATTCTGGATGATAAATGCCAAACTTAAAATCAACTACAATAACCTGTCTATCGTTAACCATGACACGATCGGGACGTCTAACTTCAACAATATTGGACAACTGATTGTAACGTAAGATGTTACATTCGTTGAAAAGTTGCCAGTTGCCAGAAAACCATTCTTTAATAATAGGATGCTCAAATCGCTTATTAATTAGATTGGATATTCTATCATAAGTAAAAGAGCTATCATTGTCATTAAATATTCCCTCCATTTCTAGTTTGCTAAGAATTTGAGGTATATCTTTCGAAGTGTTGATGGAAGAGAATATTTTGTGTAAAATATTGCCATGGAGAATATAGTTAGTTCTCTCCGTCAGAGAGATTTCTTTATCCATGTTGTTAATGAAATCGTTGCTACTATTGCTTTGCCTAAATGTAAGATTGATGGTAGGGCGATTTTGTATTTGTAAATCCATCTTAAGATAGTTTGGAGTAAATACATTGGCTTCATCTTGTTTGTGGCTTTTTTCCGTAGACGCAATATCAAGTTCACCTTCTTCAAATGAGTAACCTTCTATAAAGTCTTGAATAACTTTGGAACGACCAGATTCTTTATCGTCTTGTTTGCCATATACAAACAAATTTCTTTTGGCTCTTGTAAAAGCTACATACAATAAATTGATATTATCAACTACATTCTGTAGATATTCATGATAATAATCTTCTTCATAGATGGAACCAACCATCCATTTGGAAGAGTAATCAACAGGGACGATAGGTAGGAGATTGTATGGGTATTCTTTTGGGGAACACCAAATCTGCCTGTCGGTTCTGTCTAACTTCCAGTCACAAAACGGAATGATGACATGGTCAAATTCCAATCCTTTACTTTTATGTATTGTTATAAGTCGAATACCGTCAGTTTCGGTTGTCTGTATTGTATTTTGATGTAAGTTGTCATCCCATTCCTCTAAAAAGGAGCCAATATCAGGAATATTGTCTTGCATATATCTTTCTAAAATATCATAGAATGCACAGATATATGTATTTTGTGACTGTATGGTCTCGATATGGAAAATGCTATATATCTTTTCGACCATATCTATTATCGGCATGTGTTGTAGCTCTTCGATATGTTCTGAAAATTGTTTTGGCAATATGTCGTTGATATGTTCTGATTTCTCGATTACTACATTGCTAGTTACATTCTTTATATAAGTATTATATGCCTTGGATAAAAAAGCTCTAGCAATAAGGTCATCCGGTCGCGCGATAACTTTCATGGCATTTATGAGAATATTTACAGCTATAGATGAATCTAACCGAAAGGCTTCGTCTGAAACTATTGGGATGTCGGGCCATGTAGCTGTAAAGTATTCACTGATGGTTTGTATGCCTTTGTTGTCTCTTACAAGAATAGCAATGTCATGTATTTGAGCGCCATTTACCAGAAGAGTGTGAATCGTGTCTGCAACGCTTTGAAGCATGGCCTCTTGATACAAATCGTTAGAATTAAGTAGCTCTATTTTAATGAGCCCCTTAGGTTCTTTCTCTGCAGGAATTTCTTGGACAACATCTGAATATGCCCTTTTCAACTCTTCGGCTTCTTTACTTTTTAGTTCTGTGAGTTTGTCGTACTCAGCCTCAACAACTTGAGTGAAGAAGCGATTATTAAATTCTATAATATTTCTGTTGGAACGATAATTAGTACTTAGTGAATGGCATGCTACTGTTTCTGTATCCTCAAACTGCTGGGTAATATTATTTAAGAGTCTCCAATCTCCAGAACGCCATCGATAAATACTTTGTTTTACATCTCCGACAATAAGGTTTGGGCTATATCCATGACTCATGCATTCTAGTAAAAGTGTTTTGAAGTTTTGCCATTGGACAGTACTGGTATCTTGAAACTCATCTATCATAATATGTTCTAGCTGCGAACCTATCTTCTCGTAAATAAATGGTGCATCGTTCCCTTGTATCATCTGTGAGAGCAATGTTTGGGTATCACTTAACAAAAACCTATTTGATAGTTGGTTGATTTCATGAACCTTGTTTTCTATACTATTTAATAGTCTCAATTGGTACATGTGTCGAAGGGTAAGTGTGGCACTTTTATAATTACGTGCTTCTACTACTCTTATTGATTCTGTTGCGTGGAGGAGGGGAGAAAGTTGAGTTTTTGCTAATTCATAAATAGGCTCTCCATCTTTACAGAACTTTTTAGTTACCCATGCATCAGGGTTTTCTGATGCGTTTTGAGCTGATTTATTGTAGATCTTTTCATCTTCCCAAAACTCTCCAGATTTTAATTTTAGAAAATAGCCGCATGCCCCTCTGTCTCCCTTACTAAAATCATTAATATTAAATCCATGCTTTTCTACTATATCAAAGAATATTTGTGCTTGAGCAGCCATTTTATCTTTAGCTTCTTGCTGAATCTTTTTAATCTCCTTCGTATATTGATAGAAAAACTTATCATCACCAATGGTGGCACGGAGCTTTTCACTATGTTGCTTATAGTACTCTTTAAAGATACTCTCCCCAAACGACTTGATTTTTCCAATGACATTCCAAGATTTGCCATCATCCATATTTTCTTGAATATAGTCAAGAATCCAATAGATGATTTTATTGCCTTTTTCTAATTGGTCTATTAGTTCGTCAGTTGCCTGATGTTCGATTTGAATATCATTGAGCCCTACGTTAAGTATTGCCGAGAGCTCTAGTTCTCTAGCAAGATTTCTCAAAATGGTTTGGAAAAAGGCATCAATGGTCTCTACCTTAAAATAGTTATAGTTGTGTAGAAGGTTATGGAGGGCTTGACCACAGCGATTCATTATGATTTTTATTGGTAGTTTTGTTTCGGCTGCAATCTTGTCTAAATAAGGCTTGCTAGCTAGTTGGTTTTTCCAAATCCCATAAAGCTGCCCAAGAATACGTAGTTTCATCTCTTCGGTAGCTTTATTTGTGAAGGTAACAGCTAAAATTGATTTATAGTTGACATTTTCATCAATTAGTAATTTGATATATTCTATAGTAAGCGTGAATGTCTTTCCCGAACCTGCGCTAGCCCGATATACTGTTAAAGTATTATTTTGATGTTGAGTCATAATCTACCAGTGTCTAAATAATTCGAAACCCAATTTACATCCGAAATCTCTGAATCGTCCATTTTCATTATTGACGAACATACCGATGGAGAATAATCTTGTTGTAAACCCATATCCCATTTCTATGTATGGATGAATTGTTTTCACACATAAACCACTAAGATAGAAACGTTCCATTTCTATAAAGTGACCAACCAATGGAAGTCTTGAAATAAATAGTAATGGGCTTTCGTATGTAAAATTCGTTCTTGCGTACCATTTAGAGGCATTATATATGTTAGAGTTTAGTAATTCAAATTCGCCACTCCAGTCGTCGTTCCAACCTCCGGGAAGATTGTTCTCTCTAAAATTCTCAAAATCAAGGAAATAAGCGGACTCACCTTTCTTGGTATATAAACCGGTACCAATTCTCATTTGTAGAGATTGGAGACGTGTCAGACGTTTAATCCATTGCATATCTAACTCCCAGCGTTCATAATTAATATCTCCACCAAGAAAATTCTTTATACCGCGTTCATAATCTAATGCTATCAAAGGCCCGTTCCAAGTTCTTGGACGCCATTGAATTTCGGCCATTGGAGCTACGGATACATAGTTAGATGGTAATCCTGCGGCTTCATATCTTTCGTGTTCCATGGCTGAGCGCTTATGAGCAGAGATTCCAACTTGAAAGCTTATGTATTTATTAATATCAAGATTATTCTTGATTTTTACATGCATGTCCTTGAAATATTTACTTCGGCTATAATCACTATAGGTAGATTTAACTCTCTTTTTATCTAGTTCACTTTCTATAAGTTCATTTCTAATCCAGTTCCCGTTTTCTAGCTGCATTTCTATATAAGCATTTTTTTGCTTATTATAATAAAATACGGTTGGAAGTTTGAAATAGAATTGATGTCTTTTAAATGAATAGCTCGATTTTAAGCGAATATAAAACTCTCTATTGGAATCAAAATCATAGTTTGTTCTTAAATCAAGTTTGTAGATGAATCCGCGTCTATCGTCATATCCCATATAAAGAGGATTAAAGATGGGATCCATCCTAAAATATCCTTGGTTTGCTTTTCCATAGTTAGATCTAATTCGGTTTAAAATATTGTCACCAATTATATCCCATAATATTTTTTTTAGTGGACTTGTAGTTTTGGGTTGAATTGTCCTTGTTTTGATTTTGTTGAAATACTCTGTATACGTATTTTGCTCTTCTGCAGAGAGAGGAATAGGGCGCAATTTTTCCATGAGCTGGTAATCATGGGAATCACCAATGCTATCCGTAAAATGTGGAGTTAAGCCATATACAGCTTGAAAGTGTCCATCGGTTTTATTGCCCAAGAAAGAGAAATTACAGGTCAGTATAGCTTCTTTTGGAACTAATGCATACGCTCCATTTCTATTCATATTTAAATTCAGGGTGAATTTGACCATATCGTATTCACCATTTATTAGCGTTTTAATAATGCTGCCGGTTTCAATATCTATAAGTGCTTGACCTTTTATCAGTTGTGTGTTCTTCAGTCGTGGCTTGAAGTGTAGGTTTGCTATTCCATTTTTCATAAATGCAATGGAATATTTATAATATCGTCGATTATAATAATTAAAAGGAGATAATAGGTTGTCACCAATCATTGTCTCTGCATAAAGTCGAGGTGTAAGATATTTCAGCACGTTAGACATGCTCTTTTTATGATGGGGTACTGTAGTTACATCTAGCAGATTGCGGGTTGAGTATCTCTCAATATTTTGTGAAGTAATTTGTTCTAAGGTCTCACCTATATACTTTCGGCTCTCTCCATGTGCTACAGCATACATCGTAGGAACCGCTAATAAAATAAAGTTACGTTGTTTTACATTTAATGAGTATTTGGTATAAGTATAGGATGTATTTGGCTTGATATTCGTAGTGTCAACAGTTGCTGCAAATGAGAAAACTCGGTGTAGCAAGAGCGTATCAGAATGCGCTTTTGCAAATACATTGGCAGATGACAGTGCCAGTAAGATTATATAGAGCCATTGCGTTTTCATCAAATTGTATTTAGGCCAAAGTTAATAAAAAGCAATCGAATACAAAAAATAATGGTGTTTTTTTATTAACTTTGCCATCTGTCTACCAGTTATTTTACTGTTCAGCCAAATATGTACATTACACTTATTTAATATGAAACGCTTAATATTTCTATTTTTGATTTTTCTTTTATTGATTCCATGTTTTGGTCAAGCTCAAAATAAACGTGAGTTTCGTGGAGCATGGATTCAGTGTGTCAATGGCCAATTTCAGGGGCTAGGCAGTCAAAGGATAAAACAAATGCTAACTAGCCAATTAAATGAACTACAACGGGATGGGGTTAATGCTATTATCTTTCAAGTAAGGGCTGAATGCGATGCTCTTTATGCTAGCCCATACGAACCTTGGAGTAGGTTCTTGACTGGCCAACAAGGATTGGCGCCACAGCCCTTTTGGGACCCGTTAGAATGGATGGTAAAAGAATGTCATAAGCGTGGAATGGAATTACATGCATGGATAAACCCTTTTAGGGCGAAGACAAAATCTACATCAACGTTGGCTTCAAATCATATTGCTATTTTACACCCAGAGCGTGTCTTCTCATATGATGGTCAATTTATATTGAATCCCGGACAAGCCGTGAATAGAGAATTTATATGTCGCATAGCTACCGATATTGTAAAACGTTATGATATTGATGGCTTCCATATTGATGATTATTTCTATCCGTATCCTGTAGCTGGTTCTATGATTCCTGATGATAAAGAATATGCCGAAAGTAGAAATGGTATTAACAATCGTGATGACTGGCGAAGATATAATGTGAATCTATTTATTAAGCAGTTGTCTGATTCTATTCATTCTGTAAAACCTTGGGTCAAGTTTGGAGTCTCACCGTTTGGTATATATAGAAATAAGGCAAATGCTCCACTGATAGGAAGTGAGACTAGGGGATTACAGAACTATGATGATTTGTATGCTGATGTCCTTTTATGGGTTAATAATGGCTGGGTAGATTATTCTGTTCCACAGTTATACTGGCAGATTGGTCATCCTACAGCAGATTATGCTACTCTTATTCGCTGGTGGAATCGACATGCTTCTCATAGGCCTCTTTATATCGGCGAGAGTGTAGAGCGCTCTGTTAGTACTCCGGATTTAACTAATCCACAAAAAAATCAGCAAACCGCAAAGTTTGAACTCCATAAACAAATGCAGAATGTAAAAGGAACTGTCTTGTGGTATGCTAAAGCTGTTACAGATAATATGGGTAACTATGGTACAATGTTGCGTGAACATTATTGGAGAAATCCTGCACTCCAACCTCAAATGACATTTATTGATGATAAAGCACCAAAGAAACCTAAAAAGGTGAAGCCGGTGTGGACGAGCGATGGTTATATTCTATTTTGGAAAGCGCCTAAAGCGAAGAAATGGTATGATGTTGTGACCAAATATGTTATCTATCGTTTTAAAAAAGATGAGAAAATAGACATAGAGAATCCTAATTGTATTGTAACGATAACCGATAACACCTTTTATAAATTGCCCTATGACAAAGGTATGGAGAAATACGTCTATGTTGTAACGTCTTTAGATCGCATGAGCAATGAGAGTAAAGGGGTAAAGAAAAAAATTAAGTTGTAGAAGGTTAAATGAGTAGAAGGATTATTGATAATAGGTTATATTCTCCCTTGCATGTAATTGTAGTATTGGTTGTAATATTTTTATTCTATGCATGTGGAAATGATAACAGAACGAAAGAAAAAAGACAAAGCCTAGTATCAGAGAATGTCGAAATTGATAATGCTCTGTATGAGCGACTCGTAGAATTTGCAGCGAAGCCGCGGGCAAAAGGAAATTTTGGCTTTTTTGTTTATGATCTTACAGCAGATAAGCCTGTCTACGGAGTGAATGAGAATGTAGCACAATCTTCAGCTTCATGCTTGAAGCTACTTAGTGGGGTTGCCGGGTTGCAATTGCTGGGTACTAAATATCTATATACAACATCTTTGTACACATGTGGAACTGTAAGTGATGGAATACTACACGGTGATTTAGGTTTTCGAGCGGATTTAGATCCACAGTTGCAAGGAACTGATTTCACAATGTTCGCTAAAGAGCTAAAACGGCGTGGTATTAAAAAAATCAGTGGTAAAATTCGTTTGGATTTATTACTTCATAAGCCAGTACAGAGTGAGAAGCATTGGTATCCTTGGGATTTAAGTTTTTCACACTATAGTATTCTTTACAAAGGAGCACCACGTGTTATACGTGACTTTAAGTCTTCACTTCGTTTATATGGAATCCAAGTGGCCGATAATCAAATTGTTATAGCAAAGATTTCCAAGAAATTTCATTGTATTTTTCGCTTTTATCGTTCAATAGACAGAGTGACGCGACGCATGTGGAAGAATAGTTCTAACACGCAAGCTACATCTATGCTCTACACTATTGGACATCGTGTGAATCCTGATATAGAACCAACTACCGCAGGTGTACAATATTTAAAGACCTTTTTAAAAGATACATTACAACTACATGATTCGACATTAGTTGTTCACGATGGTTGTGGATTATGTACTCATAATCATCTTTCACCAGTCGCTCTCACAGCAATATTACGCTATGGTTATCAACACAAATCTATTTTCCGTATGTTATACAATCAATTGTCTATTGCAGGTGTTGATGGTACACTGCGTAGAGAAATGTCCAGTTCTAAATTAAGAGGAAAGGTGAGGGCCAAAACTGGAACTCTTTCTCATCCTTATGGTATCAGTTCGCTTGCAGGATATTGTATTGGTAGTAATGGGCATCTTCTTGCTTTTGCTATTATGGATACAGATATGTCAGTGTTAGATGCGCGTGTGTTACAGCGTAAATTATGTGAAGCATTGGTACAATAGGGGAAAAAGCATTTCATAGATAATATTTAGGCTCAAAAGATAGAATCTTGCTGAGCCTTTTTTGTATGTGTATTAACCAATAAAAATACAAAGAGTGAAGATAATTCTTCACTCTTTGTAGAGGTACCTAGCAGAGTCGAACTGCTCTACACGGTTTTGCAGACCGTTACCTAACCGATCGGCCAAGGTACCTTGTTAATTGCGGATGCAAAGATAGAGTATTTTTTTGATATGGCCAAAGATTTGTTTGCTTTTTCTGTAGATTTTTTCTCTCGCAGACTCAACCGCAGAGTCAACCCACAAGTGCAAATTTATAAAACGTATTTGAAGAATTCACACTTTGGAGTAGAAAAGTTTAATTTTTCTCTCGGTCTTTCGTTCAATTTCTTTTGTATCGACATAATTCTCTTTTCTGTATAATGTTCAAACGAATCCTTTTTCGGTATATATTGTCTGATTAGTTTATTTGTATTTTCAATAGCTCCCTTTTGCCAAGAACAATATGGATCAGCGAAGTACACGGGCACGCCTAAGCACTTGGTAATGTCCTTATGTGCTGCAAATTCAGGTCCGTTGTCTGTTGTAATGGTCTTCAGCCTGTCCTTGTATGGTAGCAGCAGTTTCCTAACTACCTTTGCCAGAGGCTTTGACAGCTTTCCAAATGGCAGTTTCTGCATAAGTAGCATATTGGTGGATTTCTCCACCAGTGTGAGTGTGGCTTTTCCAGCTGTCATTGATGGCTTCGTTCCACCTACACCCAGTGTTACACGCTGTAAGTTCAATGGGTTCTTTTGCTGCGCCTTAGCACGCTGCATGGTTGTGTCGAACTGCTGTTTACTGCGCTGAACTCCCTGCTGAATACCTACGGCGAAGTTCATTGCTTGTGCCTTTTCTGCTGCGGTCATTGGTTTACCACCAGTGGTAGGCTTGCTTGCAGGTTGTGCCGGTTGGCTTACAGGTGTAGGTGTATGTTCAAATGCAAAAGCGTGCAATCC
>NZ_JBWPWW010000017.1:0-56881 GCF_056590795.1 Prevotella sp. C0026C3
AAATTAAACTTTTCTACTCCAAAGTGTGAATTCTTCAAATACGTTTTATAATTTTGCACTTGCTGGTTGACTCTGCGCTGCCGTAGCCACAATAGCCATCATCAATAAATTTTTCTTCATAATTGTGTAGATTTGAGTTTTAATTATTATATAATATGTTAAATCGTTCATTACCTCTTCTTAAAGGCTACATTCTTCACAAAGAACTTTGTTCTTCCGTTAATTGTTATGAGTGAAATATATCAATAGCAACCACTGTGAACAAAAACAGACTCTTGTTTTATATAATAAACAGATAGGTTCATGAGCACAGTTGTTTAATTATGGTTTTCCGGCTGAACATAGCCGTCAATATTTCTATCATTGCTCCAGTCAAGGATATAGATAGGAGATTTACTAGTTAACTCCGCTTTTACCCCAGATTTCGTAATCTTTGCCAATACGAAATATTGGGTATTCGCTTCAATACAGGAAATAACATTTTCAACTCTCATAGACATATTTACTTCTTCTTTACCAGCTTCGGCAGGAAGTTTTATATGAAGTATGGCATTTTTTGTTAATACGGAAGAGTAAAGCACGATATCTGCGGTTAAGTCAGTATTGACACTAACAGCAATTTCGTCATTTGTAATCTGCGCATTATCGTACGTAAGCGAAGTAGTGATGAATTCACCTCTCAACAGGTCAAATTGAGCTTTTGCCGGTACTCCCTTTAAGGTTAGGGCCATTTTGCGCAATTGCGATTCACTGATATCCGAACCTTGAACAAAAGTCAATTTTATCTTACTAAGAACCGGCCGTAACTCTAATTTCACCTTATTAGAGCTATTGCTGATATTCTTCGCACTGTTATCATAAAGGAATGCATCAGGCTTAATAGACTTTTGATTGCTGATATCAATGGGATAAACATAGCGGGAATGTACAGCCAAATCTTTCGTTTCCAAATAAGGATAATAGGAAATAGCATCTACCCTTTCCTCAGCTTTCAGACAAACAGGAGTCTTCTCTGGAACAAAATATCCAGTAGAATTATGATTATCTGCATAATATTTTAAGTTACAATACTCGTTTTGAAGAGTTTTCTTATCAGCATCTATCAGAAACACACCAATTTCCTGTGCATCATGAAATATAGTACCGGCCTCGGAATTGAACAAGTAGACCTGCCCTTGAAAGACCAATGGAAGTGTTCCTTCTTGGGATGTATCATCATCGTGGCAGTTACAACACCCTACAAGGGTGAAAAATATTGCGAGTAATAATATAAATAGGACTAAGATCTTTAACTTTGTCATGATTTGTAGCTTTAGGTCGACTCTATGTTGCAAATATATAGTTTTTACAATACAAGCAGTGTATCTTTGCGTTCAATAAAGAGTATGCTATTGTACATTCTTATTCTTCTGTATTATTTTAGCTCTTCTAACCACAGTAAAACCATCCCTGGCCCATGATTTCCAAGAGGCGTCTAATGAATTTACAGTTCTAGAATTATATTAGATTATTCAACAACATTGATTTTTATTTCTTTAATCATTTGCTTGGAATTCCATAAATTCGCATTTGTGCCGATAAAGGTGGCGGTATAGGTTCCGGGCTTGCTATATATATAGGTATAGCTCGACAAGTAGACATCTGTTCCCTTGATGGCTGTCCCACGATCAGGAGAAACAGCATTGGGCTTGAGCTTCTGACTTACCATCCACACGATAATATCATCATCGTTGTGTTCCTTACCTGCTTGAGGCTGGAAAAGAAGCGACTCGTCGTTGACCAAGTAGGTACCTTTCTTTTCTGAATTTTCATATACGATTTGGAATCCCCAATCAGTGGCCGTATTGCTCAGTTTGACAAACTCACCATCTGCGGTTTCCTTATTGAGCAACAACGAGAGGACGTCAATACGAGGTGCTTGAGTATACTTACCTCCCCCGTTGTTTTTGGGAACATCCTTGCGTTTGGGAGCCTTATATTCAAAAGCGATATAGAAGCCTTTGTTTGCGTAGGCATCTAGATCCAAGGTGCTACTCGCAGTTTGAGCCGCGCTGGATGATGGAGCCGGCACATGCAAAGTTCCATCCGTCTGGCCTGAAATCTTCTTCCAAGTGCTCTTCTTGATACCATCTACAGTATATGTGGAATTAAAATCCTCTGAGATATACACATTCAACAGCTCTTGATTATAATATTCCTTATCGGTGTATTGCTGTTTGAAAGAAGCATCAAGTGTTAACGATTTAAGTTTCACTTCTGTGCGATTTCTATTAAGATAGCTGTTACCATTCTCACCAGAATAGAAGCTGACATAACTAGCATTACCACTAAAAAGAAATTCTACTTCCTCACCGACATGAACAGTATTTGAGCCATTCCCCACAGACACATCAAACGAGACCCCATCAATGGCATCAGGATTACATCCAATAAGCATTACTGCTATGGCACACAGCCAATAATATAATCTATTGTATTCCATAAACTTCTTCTGTTTTTATTTGATCATTAGATTTATTACCACTTCTCCGTTTGCCCGCAAATGGTATTGGTATTGAGCTCTACTTGTGGAATAGGATAATAAATGTGTTTGGAAGCAAAATTGACGGCAGGGACCGCCTTCACACTAGAGAGGTCATACCCTATCATCTTATTTTGCTCATTCAGCGATTGGTCTTTCAATATGCCTATTTGCGCCTTAAAGAAATTAGCACCATGACGACGTAGTTCCATACGACGGGGAACCTCAAAACAGAGTTCACGGGTGCGTTCCTCAAAACAAAGCTTCGCAAAGCTCTCATAGTCATAGTCAGCCAACGAGATAGGTGTCGCCCCGGCCCGATTGCGCACGAGGTTGATAGCATCAATCGCTTCTTGGGTTGGTCCATGGTTGACCTCGTTGGCACATTCAGCAATCATCAGCAACACATCAGCATAGCGCATAATTGGGAAATTAATAGAAGAGTGGTTACGCGACAGAGGACGTTCCGGAATATACTTTGCACGCCATTTCGCTGCATTTCCATCTTCCAACTTTTTCTCGGCATCTGTACGTGGTGTCTCCGTCACCAGCCCACCCTTGTCTACATACTTATAATCCGCAATATTCCACCACCGACGAGCATCATTTGTCTCATATAGGCGGAACAAATATTTGGTAGCATCATAAAGCCCATATGCATATGGCACATCTTCCGAAGCCTTTTGCTGAGTTACACCGATATAAAGTCCCAAACGGCCAGTTTCATCGGTCTTATCTTGCCCATTTCCATTGAATTCTACTTCCAGCATACTTTCACGGGCAATCAAATCATAATTGTTACTACACATATTTATGAAGAAAGCACGGTATCCATTTTCCCCATTTGTAGCCGGATATAGCTTGTGGATTCTGCTATCGCGCACCTTTCTCGCGTATTCTAATGCTCTCCCCAAAGTATTGCTCAAAACTGGATAACCCGACTGCCACATGTAGGCACGAGCCAAAAGAGCCTGAGCTGCTGTCTTCGAGATACGACCGGGCGTGTTTAGTTCCGTAGCCTTTAGGCAACCTTGCTCCGCAGCTTCAAGATCGCTTATTATCTGTGCATAGATTTCTTTTTGAGAAGCTTTCTTTAGAAGTTGAGAACTCAAATCTTTCGTACCGTTCACACGTAGAGGAACTTCCCCCCAAAAAGCGACGAGATTCATATAGTAAACAGCTCTCAAGGCCTTAGCCTCACCAAGAAACATGGCTTTTTTCAAGCTTCCTCCGCATTGCTTGTCCGAACGATTTTTTAAAACATCAATATAGTCATTAGCTCGATTGATACCTTCATAAAGTGCCACCCATGCCGTCTTCAACGAATTATCAGTATTGTTATAATTATAATTATAGGTATTAATATAGTCTTTACCAAATTCGCGGTTATATACTAAAATATCAGTACCGGCATCCAAGTCGGCCCACAACATCTGCCCGTAACAACCATTGGCACCCAACACATCGTAGATACCAGCCAATCCTGCCATACAACTCTTTTCAGTGTTGTAGATATTGCCTTCGTCGAGATAATCATACTTTTCTGTTTCTAAAAAACTGCATGATGAGAAGGCCAAGATTACCTCTACCAGATATAGTAACTTTTTCATTTTTCTCTCTTTATTGTTGTACATGGATTACAATCCTAAATTCACACCAAATGTGAATGTTGTAGAACGAGGATAAGCCGAATAATCGAAGCCACGAGTCATAGATGAGTTCCGGGTGGAAACTTCAGGGTCATAGCCTGTATACTTGGTCCAAGTCACTAGATTATCCGCACTAATATAGAGGCGAAGAGAAGAGAACTTTATCGCCCTAAGCAACTTATTGGTAAAGTTATACCCCAACTGGATATTCTTCACACGCAGAAAAGATGCATCCTCCACCTCCCGACTCGTATTGATATTGGTCAGCGCCCGACCTACAGCCCAAAGATAATTCGTATAGTGTCCTTCCGTATAGGAACCATCTACATTGAGCGTGCGCGGAGTCCAATGGTCTTTTATTGTACTCAGCTGATTCAAATGGCGGCCTGCAAGATTCTCTAGTTTCACACGGTTGTAATTGATAACATCATTACCATACGACCATTGTAGGAAAATACTCAAATCGAAGCCACCAAACTCAAACTTATTGGTGAAACCACCGGTATGAATAGGCAAGCCATGCCCTATTACAGTTTGGTCTTCAGCCGTTACCTTACCGTCACCGTTTATATCTCTCAATTTGGGATCTCCCGGACGGACATTGACACGTTCATTCGTATTATTGGGAATCTCAGGTTTGAGTACAAAAACATTGGGAGCAACTTCATTAAAATCACTGTATTGGTAAACTCCATCATACACAAAGCCATACATCTCGGAGAGAGGCTCACCCACCTTACAGATATACAAATCAGGGATATTAGGATAACGTATACCTGCTTTTCTGCTAAGTTGTCCATCCGAAAGCGCTGTAATCTTATTTTTGTTGAACGAGATATTGAAACTGCTTGTCCATTTCAGTTTCTTCTTTCCACCCGGAAGATTAACAGTGTTCAAGGTTATCTCCAGACCTTTATTATTGATACTTCCAATATTTTGCTGTACCTGTGTAAATCCGATGCTAGGGGGAACATCTGCATAGAGTAGCAGATCGTTAGTTACCTTATCGTAAAATTCAATACTACCATTAATCCTATTGTTAAACAGACCAAAGTCTATACCAAGGTTCGTTTGATAAGTTGTTTCCCATTTCAATTTCCTATTTGCCATCTGTGAGATGTAAATTGCGGGGGTCATCGAATGAGCAAATGTATAGTTTTGATTACTTGCATAGAGTAAATTGGATGGATAAGCATTCTGGGTACTATTATTACCTGTTGCTCCCCATCCAAACCTCAGTTTCAGATTAGACAGCCACGAAGCCGTACTCACCATAAAAGGTTCATCCGATACACGCCATGCAGCAGCAGCTGATGGGAAATAACCCCATTTATTCTTGATAAATTTGGAGGAACCATCAGCACGCATGGTAGCCGTAAATAAGTAACGCGACTTCCAATCATAATTAAAACGTGCAAAAAAAGAAAGCAGATTGTTTGTCACCCGGTTTGCTGTCACTACTTGTGGGGTGCCTTCATCAATTCCCCACAGACTCATATCATCCCAAGGTACCATTACAGACTTTGCACCTAAGAGAGATATGGCCTGACTCGACAATGATGCACCTATCATTCCATTGATATTGTGATTCTTTTTTGCTTTCTTCTTATAACTCAACGTATATTCATTCGACCAACCATTCCATTCCTTATAGCTGTAAGCCCCATTACTTCCGGTAGACGAGTACATGGGATCACCATAATAGGTATCTACATTGTAATATTCTTCCCTACGGTCTTCGCGCCAAGTGTACGAGAAAGTCACTTTGAAAAGCAAATTCTTCGTAATATCGTAATTCAAATAACTATTGAAGCTCAGTTGGCGATTACGAGTCTTGTCATACGTATTCTCAATGGTCTTAAGCGGATTATAAGGATACGTACCTCCGTTATCGTCAATGACAGCATAAATATCATCGGTAGAACGGTATTTAAGTGGTCTATAAGCCAATGCCTGATAAAGAAAATACTGTGTACTTTGTCCGCCACCTTGGGAGGGAGCAGAGCCTAGAGATATATTATTAGAGAAATTAACCGACGCTCCTAATTTTATTTTGTCCGAAATTTGTTGGTCAAGTGTAAGGCGCGCCTTTAGACTCTTATACGAAGACTCTACGATAGTACCTTGTTGCTGATAGTATGAAGCACTGGAACTGTATTTTGTTTTTTTCGAACCTCCAGCAAGCGATATGTAATGACTTGTCATTGGCGCATTCTGGAAGACTTTACATTGCCAGTTATTAGATACCCGATTGTTATAATCTTCAATAGTCTGATAGCGCCCTAACGATTCATCATACGAGAAGTAAGTTTTATTCATATCCGATTCAGACAGAATCTCTTGCTGTAGTTCTACAAAATCTCGACCGTGAAGCAAGTCCAAAAACTTAGGACGAAGCTGATAGGCCACATAGCCATTATAGGCAATGCGGGGAGCACTTTCTTTCCCACGTTTGGTCGTGATGATTACAACACCGTTAGCTCCTCGTGCACCATAGATGGCGGTAGCAGAAGCGTCTTTCAATATATCAATAGATTCTATATCGTTGGGATTGATGGAAGACGCATTAGCATCTTCTGTGGCAAAGCCATCAATAACATAGAGTGGATTTCCATCTGCTACATCCGAAATCGTATTACTACCACGGATAACAATGTTAGTTCCCTGTCCGGGCTGCCCATCGCTCGACACTACCTGTACACCGGCAACCCGTCCACCCAAAGCTTGGTCAAAAGATAGAGCCGATATCTTTGTTAGTTCAGCCATATCTACTTTCTCCACCGAGCCGGTCAAGTCACTTTTCTTTACGGTAGCATACCCTATGGCCACCACTTCATTAAGCGTCACTCCATCTTCTTGTAAGATTACATTCAGCTGTGTTTTATCACCCACAGTCACCTCTTGCGTAGTAAATCCTATGAAAGAGAATACTAGTACAGAGGACTTGCTTGGGACTTTAACTGTGAATTTACCATCCAAATCGGTGATGGCTCCTGTTCCTGCACCCTTTACCGATACAGTAGCCCCAGCAATCGGAAAATTTGTTTTATCCACCACAGTACCTTTTACTGCAATCTGCCCCCAAACACTGTTGGAAAAACATACCACAAGTACGAATATAGATAAAATTCGCCCTACTTGATAATGAAATTGATACATACTCATAATAGACAGGTTAGTATGTCGGTTATCTAATATTCTCGCCCTTCTCCAAACGATCTTTGCGATTTAAAGCTTCCAAAAAATAATAATCGGCATAGTTTAGTGGTACATCAATCGCTTGATGATGAGGAATACTACCCACGGAATGCATTAGAATGAAATTTCCGTTAGTGCCAACCTTTGCACGATAAGCAGACGAACTCAAACTCTTTATAATTTTATCAGCAGTCTCTTTATATGGCTTGTCAGGCAAATAGGTACTCATTTCATAAAGAGCAGAGGCTGTAACAGCTGCTGCCGAAGCATCACGAGGCTCGTCCGGAATGTTTAAGGCATCATAATCCCAATAAGGAATCAAGTCTTCTGGAAGTTTAGGATTATTGAATACAAAATCACACACTTTCTGTGCCTGCGCTAAATAACGTCTATCTTTCGTATAACGATAACAAACCGTATATCCGTAAATAGCCCACGCTTGCCCACGTGCCCAAGCCGACTCATCGGCAAATCCTTGAGCGGTTTGCTTTTTACGTACCTCACCGGTCTTCAAATCATAATCAACTACATGGTAGCAACTATTATTGGAACGGAAATGATTCTTCATGGTGGCATTGGCATGACTGACAGCCACCTTGTAGAAAGTAGAATCACCAGACAGGGCGGTAGCCTCAAAAAGCAGTTCTAAATTCATCATATTATCAATGATTACGGGACACATCCAGCCCCTTTCCGACTGCCAGCCTTTATCAACATTCCAAGATTGAATAACGCCGGGAATCTTACAAAATCGGGTAGATAGCGATTTCGCTGTTTGTATGATGACATCCTTATACTCTTTCTTACCGGCAAGATATCCATTAAGATAACTGCTTCCAATCATAAAGCCCACATCATGATGCCAAGTTAGATATTGTACGGAGTCTAGATTCTCAGTATATTTCTCTGCCAGTTTTTCCCATTTTTCATCATTGGTCAACTTATAGAGATACCACATGCTACCGGGAAAGAATCCCGAACACCAATCATCGATAGGAATATACTGGATTTCACCCTTCTCATTGATGGTACGAGGATTCAGGATTTTCCCACTTTTTTCTATAATATTCGTCTGTAGCGTATATTGCTTCACTGCATTTTCTACATTCTCAGCAATCATGTCTTTTTTTACTTCTTGACTGGAAACACAACTTTCCACGAATAAGCTAAAAGACAGAATTGCAACACAAGCTGTAAAAGTAAGGTTCTTCATATCGGTCATTTTGTTAATTGATTTTTAATCATTCAGAGCTGTTTAGCTATTAAGCTCAAATTGATATAAATCAAGGCTTATTTGGCAAAGATAATGTTATTTAAAAAAGGATTAAGGACTATATCGTTCATATTTATGACCACCATAGTACTTTTTGATAAGATTTGGAAAAATGTACTCAAAAGACACATAAAATGGTCGAAATGAGCATCTTTTTATTTTAATAAAATGACTTTTCAAAAAAAGGCATATATTTGTACCGCTTATTACCTGAGAATAGTAACATGAAAACTAACCACGTATGAAAGGATATAGACTATTTTCTATAATATTGATCTTCTGTATAGAGCTTATCCCTTGTATGGGACAAGGTATCAATTTTAACCATTTAAGTACAAGAGAGGGACAGTCTCACTACTCAGTCATGTCTCTTTATCAAGATCATAAAGGATTAATATGGATTGGAACCCGCAACGGTCTAAATCTTTACGATGGCAAAGGAATAACAACATATAAGCATAATCTGAATAACAAGAATAGTATACAGAGCAATTCTATTCGCCAAATTGTAGGAGATAAACAACGTTATATATATATTCTTACCATACGTGGCCTGTCTGTTTTTGATACACAAACAGAACAATTCAAATTGCTTACACAAAATAGCGTATCCACCATTTATTACCATAAACAACTATATATAGGGATTGAGAACAAGGTATATGCCTACAACGATGGAAGATTTACATTGGTTTGTTCCATGCCGATACACGACTATCAAGTTACATCCCTATATGTAGACAACCAGCATGTCGTAATAGGCACAAGGAAACATGGCTGTTTTACTTATAATAAAAAGAATAAAACCATTACCCGGATATTAGATGGAGAAGACGAAATCATCAAAATATTCAAAGACAGCCATGGTAGATGTTGGATTGGAACTCTGAACAACGGTCTGTTTATGGTCTATGGAGCTCAGAATGAACATTATCAAAGTGTTGAAGGTGATTCTCATACTCTCTGCTCAAACTATGTACGCGATATCTGTGAAGATAAAACGGGCAATATTTGGATTGGCACTTTTAGAGGTCTAAACAAGCACGAGCCTAACAAAAAAGACTTTGTATCCTATCCCAATACCTCGCGCAACACACTCACCACTTCATCATCCGTATGGAGTCTGCTATGCGATAATCAAGGAAACATGTGGGTAGGCACCTATTTCGGAGGCGTTGACTACTTTAATCCCTCAGGAAGAATTTATCACCATTATAATGTGGCTTCTCAGGAAACAAGAGGATTGAGCTCTCCCATCGTGGGAGCCATGACCGAAGACAACTATCATCATATTTGGATATGTACTGAAGGAGGTGGATTAAATTGCTTTAATCCTAAGACCAGCAGCTTTAAGTGGTATAAGCAATCGGGCAACTTTGGCATATCCCAGAATAATGTAAAAACTGTATGCTTTGACAAAGCTCGCAACTGCTTATGGATCGGAACCCATTTGGGCGGACTCAATCGCATGGATTTGGGCACAGGCCGATTTACACATTATCAGTATAAGAACCTGCAAACGCATCAGTCGAATATTATCTGCAAGGTAATACTATATCAGAACAAATTATTATTGGCCACCCATAACGGAGTACTCGAATTCAACCCTACCACAGAGAAGTTCACGCCCATGTTTAAAGATGGCAGGGAAGGAGATGTTATCAACTTCGCACTTGATTTATGTATCGATCATCGTGGAATATTATGGATAGGAGGAGCAGAGAGAGGAGCTTATTCCTATAATTTTGCAACACGCAAATTAAAGTTATATCAGTCCGAAGCAAATAATCCTTCTAGCTTAAGTAGCAATGGTATTAACTGCATCTACGAGGATTGTAAGCAACGGTTGTGGTTCTGTACCTCAGAGAGTGGCTTAGATTTATATAATGAAAAGACCGATGGATTTTCCAATTATAATGAGAAGAAACACAACCTGCTGAGCAACTGTATTTATGGAGTATGTAGTGATCAAACGGGAAAGCTCTATATTATCACCGATTGCGGACTTTCAACACTCGATATAAAAACTAATCGAGTGGAAAATTACACGGTCAACAAAAGTATTCCTTTGTCGGCCGTCAATCAGAATGCCATATTTTTGGCTTCTGACAATCATTTATACATTGGTGGTGTAGACGGTATGTTGGCCATTAATCCTGTAAAATTAGCACAGAACACACCTGCTTATCATATATTCCCACATAAACTCTTTATCTATGATAAAGAAGTAAGTATTAATGACGAGACCGGAATATTGAAGAAGTCCTTGTCGCAAACCGAAGAACTTACGCTCAAGGCTTCTCAAGCAATGTTCAGCATTCAGTATGCCATCACTAATTATTCACCCTTTAACCAAGACAAAATCATCTACCGTCTTGAGAATTTCTCACAACAATGGACAACACTCAGAAATGAGAGATTAATCACTTATACGAATCTTGCACCGGGAGATTACTTGTTGGTGGTTAAAGCCGTCGATAAACAAGGACAAGACAAAGTTATTAGCCGAATCAAGATTCATATCTTACCACCTCTATATAAGGCTTGGTGGGCTATATAACTCTATATCCTCCTTATAGGAGGTATCATTATCATAGTGTTGCGTGTCTATCATAAAAAACTAAAACTAGAAACAGAACTTAAATATGAACGTAATTATGTAAAGCATATTGAAGAACTCAATCAATCCAAACTGCGCTTCTTTACCAATATTTCGCACGAGTTCAGAACACCGCTCACAACGATTATCGGCCAAATGGAAATGCTTCTTCAAGTAAAGAGCATTGCTCCCATGGTCTACAATAAGATTCTGCGCACCTATAAGAGTTGTCTACAGCTCCAAGAACTTATCAATGAGCTCCTCGACTTCAGAAAACAAGAGCAGGGACAAATGAAAATTAAAGTACGCGAACATAATATAGTAGAGTTCCTACACGAGAACTACCTGCTATTCCAAGAGTATACTACAATACGGAAAATAGATTTTAAATTTAATCGATCTAATGATGGCATTATGGTTTGGTACGATGCCAAACAACTACAAAAAGTCATTAACAACCTGCTATCCAATGCTTTCAAGTATACTCCGGCCGGTGGAGAGATTGCCTTATCGGTAACTAAGCATGGATTGTCGGTTGTCATAGAAGTCACAGATAGCGGAAAGGGAATCCCTTTAGAAGAACAAGAGAATATATTCAATCGTTTCTACCAGACAGAAGTGGGGAGTACTTCCAAAGAAGCTGGCTCCGGCATTGGACTGGCCTTGGCAAAAGGTATCGTAGAATTGCATCACGGAAGCATTAAGGTGATTAGTGCACCTAATGAAGGGGCTACCTTCTCCTTCCAGATACCTATTGGCAATGAACAATATCAACCAGACGAAATCTGCCTGAACAGCGAGTCCGACTATCTCCTGTCCCACGTCCAAGCAATCAAGCAGATTGAAGAAATTGAACAAGAAAGCCAAACCAACATGGATACAGAGAATGAAAAGATGTTCCGGATTCTGATTGTGGAAGACGATACTGCGCTTCGCTCTATGCTGATCGAACTATTTGAACCTTATTATAAGGTAACAGCTGTTCCTGATGGAAAAGAAGCTTTACAAGCTATTCAAGAAGAATTGCCCGACTTGATACTAAGTGATGTATTAATGAATGAGATGTCAGGAATCGAATTATGCAAAATCATAAGAAGCAACATTGATACATGTCATATTCCAGTGGTTTTGCTCACGGCCCGTACTGCCATGGAACATAAGCTTGAAGGAATACAAACGGGAGCCGATGATTATATCACCAAACCCTTCGATATTAATATTTTGTTAGCACGCTGTAAATATCTTGTCAACAGCCGGGCTGTATTACGCGAGAAACTTGGTAAGCAACCTCAAACCAATACACAGATTATTGCCACCAATCCTCAAGACAAGCTGTTTATAGACAAGGCTATGAGTGTGATAGAAAAACATATGGCCAATAGCGAGTTTAATATGACCGACTTCGCACAAGAGATGTGTATTGCACGCACCAAGTTGTTTGTCAGATTGAAGGCTATTACAGGGCAGACTCCCAATGAGTTTATCTTAATGGTTCGACTACACCGAGCTGCTCTGCTGTTAAAAAACAATCCCGAATACAATATCACAGAAATCTCTACAATGCTAGGATTTAGTTCGCGACGATATTTCAGTAAATGCTTTAAAGATAACTACGGCGTATCCCCTCAAGCCTATAAAAGAGGCGAGGAAGATGCCGAAAGTGAAGAGGAAGAGGTAATATCTTAAGCAAATAAATATTCCCACTTTTCACTGCCTACCCTCCACCCGTACGCCACTGCAGAGGCTTCGCAGCGTTGCTGCCTAATCCAATCAGTGAGGCTGCAAAGGCGAGGCAGCATTGTTGCCACGGCCTTTCAGCGAACCAACTGTGTATAGGGTATTTGTAGATAGTGTATCAATAGAGTGCTGTTCCAAGCCAAAAGATACAACGTAAGCAACCATGTGGTGGCGCGAAGGCCTATTTGTAAAGGTCCATGGGTGCTTTTGAAAAGACACGCAAAAGCCAATGGGATGATGAAAATCCAGTCGGCCGACATAATATATACTTCGTTAATGCCGAAGCCTAATACTAAGTGTAACACCACATCCACCATCATCCACGACATGACCATGAGCATGAAGCGGTCGTGGCGACCCATCCACAGGCCCACGATAAATAGCAAGACAATGACAGCCTCAACCACATAATTCACAATCGACCGATAACTCACGAACACAGGGCGAGTGAACGATACGTCTTCCAACAAATGGTCACGGTGCAACTGAATAGGTTCACCGAAGAAATTCTCCACCAATGTCTGCACACGCGAGGTGGTTACATCGGTCATACTCAACAGTGGTAGGTTGGCTATGGGGCTACCCGAATGTTCCGCCATCCATTTGTCGCGCTGTGCTGTACGCTTAGTCAGTTCGTCAGGATTCTTCTCACGCTGTTTTACTTCTATATGATGTATGGCTTGTTGCTGCGGAACTTCGTACGTATGGTATTGGAAAAGATAGATACTCACAAGTGCTACAAGTGGCAACACGCCTCCAAATACCACTATTCGCCAACGAAACACACGCTTGCCGTCAACAAACAAGGCTGCCAACAGAGTCTTTGCGCCATTGGTAAGCGTCACACCGGCCGTGAGAAAAAGTAATATCGTCCACTGCCACAAGGGCAATCGGCGATGCTCACGCATAGCTTTCCCAACAATATACAAGGTCATAGACAGCAAGAAAAGGGAGAGTACGAAGTGGTCAGGTACCAACAAGGCGACCATGATATGCCCGAAACTATAGAAGAGAAGCGTCAGCAACAGGGCGTCCCACAACCTTAGCCCCATAACATCTCGATGTAGTCGATAGATAAAGACGATGGAATAAACAGCACAAAATGTAGTCAATGCTCCTATAAGGTAGACCGCATAGTTACTACCCGTGTTGTACATCAGTTCCTGATTGAGCAAATAGAGCGGATAAAGAATGGACAAGAACAACGGATGACGACTGGTCTCGAAATGAATACGCAGGTTAGACAGGGTGATATACGACCAACAATCGTAGCCCGACATGCGGAAATGGCGTGAGAAGATAGTCCAAAACCCTAACCTACCACCCTTGAGGAACAGCGGCGAATACTGCTGAATCATCACAAAGAGCAAAGCCACCACTACCAAGAAAGTCACGAGGGCTATCCAACGTTCCTCGTTTTTCAGTCGGAAAATATTCATAAGAATGCCAAATATTCTATGATTAAGACCACATTATAGACGAAGCAATAAACCGTTATGAGTCCTAACAAGCCACGCAACGGCAACAGGAAACGGCGTGGAACGCCTTTGACAAGGCACGCTAATACGATGGGGAACACGAAAGCCCAATGTGGACTCATGATATAAACCTCATTTATACCGAATCCCAAAGCCATGTGTATCATCATATCAAGAGCAAAGAACGAGACTGCCAACCACATCAGGCGGTTGCGACGCCCTATCCAAAGTCCCAAGAGGAAACACACCACCAACACGCCTTCAATCACATAGTTCGTCCACCAACGATAATTGACGATGACAGGTCGCCCGGTCAACGTATCACCCAACAAATAGTCTTGGTGCAACAAGATAGACTCGCCGAAGAGATTTTCCACGGCTGTGGCTGTGCGTGAGGTCGTTATATCGGTCCACGACCAGAATTCGCCCTTCTTCACCGGCTTACCTTGGTGGGCATTCATCGGTTTCTTATCGTTGGCATGCTTCTTCTCCCATGCACGAATCTTCATCACCGAGTCGGCAGCATGAGCCACCTTAGTAGAATCCCAAGCTGGCCAATCCTTGGTAAATTGAGCTACCAACTGCGCTCGTTCTTTATCTTTAGCTCGCTTTTGTGCCACCTTGCGTGCCTTCCAACGCGGATATTGATATTCGTGATACTCCATTCGGGCAAACACCCATATCAACAATGAGGGCACAAGAATGGCCAAAACAAGATTGAGCGGACGGAAGAATCGACGCCCATTCACAAACCAATTGGCCATAAACACTTTCAATCCGTTATTGAGCGAGATGCCTGCTGTAACGAGAAAGAAGAGGATTGTCTGCCACTTCGTGAAGGGTTTATGCTGCTTGAGTTTCTTTCCGCTGACGTAAAGTGTCAACAGAAGCATGAACATGGAGAGCGAAAAATGATCGGGCACACACACCGATACCAGCACATAAGCAAAACTGAACAGCATGAGCGACAGCAGTGTGGCATCGAATTGTGGCAACTCAATGACTTCGCGGAGTATACGATAGAGAAAGATAAAACTATAGAGGGCACCCAATAGCAGGATAACAGCCATGATAAAAGGGGCACAATTGATACCCGTAAGAGCCATCAATGCTTGGTTGAGTTGCGCAGGGAGGTACATGAAAAAGGCCAACAACGGGTGTCGATAGATGTTATACTCCGTGAACCAATGCGACAATACGGCATAGGTCAAGGGGTCGTAACCCGACACATGGAAGTTGGCTACAAAGAGTTTGTGATAATTTTCGGCCGGAAGAAGGAATCTATCGGCATACTTGATAATGACCAATGCATTGAGCAAGAGGGTCGTCAAGAATACGAAGAACGCCGGCCAACGCTCTTCATACTTGATTCTGAAGATGCCAAAGATACGTTTCATTTGCGCTTTAAGAAATATCTGACCAAGAGAAAGTTGACAGGTACGCACACGCAGAACATCGGAATAGGAGCCAACGTCTTCGGAACACCCACCCACAAGAAGAAGTTGAGCGTACCCATCTGAAGCAGATAGTTGACCACATGCGACAAGGCAAAGCCCGCACCACGCTTGGCGCTGGCTTTCACACGGAACGTAAAGTAAGTGCTGGCCAAATAGTTAAAGATGAAACTAATGGCATATCCTATCGTCATGGCGGGATTGTGTCCCATCTGCTTGAGCAATAACAGGTAGATACCATATTGCAACAACGTGGCCAACCCACCGACAATACCAAACCGTATGATTTCTCCGAACTGCTTATTCACCCTGTATGATCTCATCAATATCGTGCAAAGGTAATGGAAATTCGGCAAAGTGGTGATGAAAGCGTGGATTATTCTTTCACTACCTTCGGCCCACGCACCTTGTCACGAGTAGAAAGTCCACTCTTCACCTCAATATTAATACCATCGCTCAAACCTGTTGTGATGGCACGTTTGGTATAGGTTTTCTTATCACCTTTGCCCCCAATGATATAGACATAAGACTTGCTGCCTTGGAATTCGATGGCACTTTCGGGGATAGTAAGCACATGATTGGCAGCAGCCAGCACGATTTCGGCATTGGCACTGTAGCCACTACGGATATGAGTACCGCCTATCTCGGTAACAGCTGCTTTGATTTCAAACTGGTTAGCACCATTACTTTCTACCGCTTTAGGGGAGATATATTCGAGGTTAGCCTTCAAGCTGGAATTCCGTAGAGCGCCAATTGTGATCTTCATCGGCATGCCCGAAACCAGTTGACCGACCTCTGTCTCGTCAATATTACCGCGGAATATCAAATCGGACATATTAGCAACGGTGGCAATTGTGGTACCATCGTTGAACGTATTGCTAAGGATAACGGTGTTACCTACCTTGACAGGGACATCCAATATGAGCCCACTGATGGTGGAACGGATGAGAGTGCTACTCGTATTGGCATTGCTCTTAGATACACCATCGCGCACCACTTCGAGGTTATCGGCAGCAGCTTGCACCTCTTCTTTGGCTTGCTTCAAGGCTTGAGCTATCTTATCATACTCATCGGCTGCCACCAATCCTTTGTCAAAGAGTTGTTTTTCGCGGGCATAGTCTACCTGTGCTTGCTTCACATTGATTTGAGATAAGCGCACACGAGCTTGTGCATTGGCCAACTGCCCCATATCGGGAATCACCTTTACCTTGGCTATTATCTCACCAGCTTGCACTGTTTGACCGGCTTCTTTCAACAATTCGGTAATGATACCACTTATCTGTGGCTTCACGTTTACCTCATTGCGCGGCTCTATCTTACCCGTTACGACGGTGGTTTTCTTCAAGTTCATCACCTTAGGAGTGAACTCGCTATACACGTCGGCAGTAGGTTGCGACTTAATCCAAAGAAATACAAAGGTTCCAACAAAGAGACATAGAACCAATGCAGCGACCACAAATTTCCAATACTTTTTCATTTCTTCGCTTTAAATCTTCTGTTTCTTCCCCTCTAATCATAGAGAAACAAGGGGATAGAAGTAGTTGTTTATTATTTTATGTTCATTGTTTCAGCACTTCAATATCGTCTCTCTCCCCCTTTGGGAAGAGCCGAGGTGGGGGCTTTACTCATCTCTCATAGCATCTACCGGTTTGATACTCATAGCTCTTCCGGCAGGTGCCAAGCCTGCCAATACGCCTAAGATACTGATGAAAACCGTTGCTCCCAAAGCTGTCCAGAAGCCCACTTGGAAATGAGCTGAGACTACTCCACCGGTAGTATTACCCATTTCGAGCAACTGAAGGATGAGTACGGCAAAGAGAATGCCGCTCATCCCCGCCACAGCCGTAAGCAATACACTCTCTGAGATGATTTGTCCGAGGATGTTACAGGGGGTTGCTCCGATAGCACGACGAATGCCTATCTCGGTCGTTCGTTCCCTTACAGTCACCATCATGATATTAGATACCCCGATGGCTCCAGCCAATAAAGTTCCTATTCCCACCAACCAAATGAGGAAATTGACGCCTTGGAACAAGTTATCTACCATACCAAACATCACTTCGGTATTGAATATCGTAATAGCCTTCTCGTCAGTTGGATCCACGCGATGGGCTCTTGCAACCACTTCACGCATCCGATTGGTAATCTCACCCATCTTCACTCCGCGCTTTCCCGTAACGCAAATAAGATGTACTTGGTCTCCCGTGTTGTAGGCTTGGCGCATCATTGTAATAGGGATAATGACACTCTCTTGCGTGCTTCCATTGATACTTATGTTACCGGTACTATAATCTACACCCACAATATTATAATAGATGGAATCTATACGCACCAATTGTCCACAAGGATCTCCACCATTTGGGAAGAGCGTCTTATACACTTTCTTGCCTATTACACACACTTTACGCCCCTGCTGTATATCCATTTGATTTAGATAGCGGCCATAGTAAATCTGCGGTTCTTCCACTTTCACATAGTCAGCTTGCAATCCTTTCACCGTACACGAAGCTTTCTTATCGCCCACAACGGCAAATCTGCCCCATTGACTGAGCATCGGTGAGACTATATCTATCTCCGGAATCTGCGCTTTCAGACGCTCCACATCCTTGTAATCCATATACCATGAACGGCCTTTCCGATAACCGGCATACGCCTTCGTGGTATTCTGTGCAAAGATAATAGCGGAATTTGAGGCAAATCCGGAGAAGTTTTTAGACAGCATTTCCTTCATTCCGTTGCCACCACCGATAAGGGCTACCAGCATGAACACCCCCCAAAAGATACCGAATCCAGTCAAGAACGAACGGCTCTTATTGCGTGTGAGCGTATCGAGTATTTCTTTGTATGTATCTAAATCTATCCTCATAGCGTTATTCAGCCCTTAATGCTTCAATCGGTCTAATATGTGCTGCCTTACGAGCGGGAATCAATCCGGCCAACGTTCCGGCCAATACCATCACCAAAGTCGCTTCCACACACACGTCGAAACCAACTGTCGGATTAACAAACATCTGCAAAGTGAACAGCCCGGAATCTATCTTTTCGTGCCCGATAGTGGCATCCATAATTTGATTAGCCACCATTCCCATCATCATACCAATGTACCCGAAGAACGTAGTAATGATAACACTCTCGATAATAATGAGCTTTAAGATGGATGAAGGCTTCGCTCCGATGGCCTTACGGATACCAAACTCGCGTGTACGTTCTTTGACTGTAATGAGCATAATATTCGATACGCCCACGATACCACTTAATAGTGTGAAGATACCTATAACCCAAAGAGCGGTTCGGATAATGCCCATACCGGTGTTCATCTGCAATGCTTGGGTGAATCTATTCCATATCCAGACGGCCTCTTCATCGTCAGGAGCAGCCTGATGGTTTCTATTGAGACTGGCTCTATAGGATTCTTCAAAATCTTTATTGGCTTTCTCGGTCTCCAAACCTTGGAAAGCAAAGACGATATTCCCCACTTTATCACCTTTTTGATAAATCACACGTACGGTATTAAACGGGGCATAACAGTCGGCATTCATCTCACTTTGATCACTCTTATAGATACCTATCACGTGGTAAGCCAAACTATCTACCTTCACATACCGACCCACCAAACGATCTATATGTCCCGGCATCAACTCCTTGGCCTGACTCTCACTGATAACCATTACCTTACGAGTGTCCTCATTATCAAGCTCATTGATGAAACGGCCGTAAAGCATTTCTTTCTTATCTATCTCTGCATAGTTGGCATGAACACCCTGCAACGTACTCGAAATATAGTTTTCTCCCAATGCCACATTAATGCTGCCGGCCGATATTTTAGCCCCCACATTCAACATATTCTTGCTATATCGTTTCTTTGTGGTGTTCATATCAGCATCATTCAAGGCTATTTGCCTACCTTCTTTTAATCCTTGATAGCCTTTGGAAGTCTGTCCGCCAAACACCACCATGGAGTTATCGAGAAATCTACCGGAGTTCTCTTCCGTGGCATGGATGAGTCCGTTGCCCGCTCCCAGCAGGAAGATGAGCATAAAGATACCCCATGCCACCGCAAAACCTGTGAGCGTTGTACGCAGCTTATTGCGCTTACTAGTAGACCATATTTCGGCAATTATATCTCTCATGATGCTCGCATTACTTCATATATCCATTGATTCCGAACGGACTAGCCTTGTGGTCGATGTTCTCTTCGATACTTCCTATGAGTCCGTCTTTGATATGAATAATCTTATCAGTCTCGTTGGCTACACCGCTTTCGTGCGTCACTACAACTATCGTTTTATGTTCGTCGGCATGCAATTGCTTCAACAATTCCATCACCTCTACACTGGTTTTAGAATCCAAAGCACCCGTCGGTTCATCGGCCAATATCACTCTGGGTTGCGTGATAAGCGCCCGTGCAATAGCCACACGTTGCTTCTGACCGCCCGAAAGTTCATTGGGATAGTGCTCAGCCCACTGTGTCAATCCCAGTCTGTCGAGGTATTCCATGGCCATACGATGCCGTTGCTTGCGCCAAACACCTTGATAGAACAAAGGCAACTCCACATTCTCCACAGCTGTCTTGAACCCTATCAGGTTGAAACTTTGAAAGATAAAGCCGATAAAGCGATTACGGTATTCGGCCGCACGCTTCTCTGATAGATTCTTGATAAGCGTTCCGGCCAATGTATATTCACCGGTATCATAGTTGTCAAGAATACCTAATATATTCAGAAGAGTGGATTTTCCAGAACCCGAAGCGCCCATAATAGAGACGAATTCTCCCTCTTCAATATCGAGACTGATACCTTTCAACACGTGAAGCGGTTGTGCCCCGAAGTAGGTTTTATTAATATCGTTGAGATGAATCATATAGCTTTTTGACGTCATAGTAGACTGGTAAGTTGCAGCGCAACTCAATTTTCGCACATTAACTCGGAATTTTATTGATTTGAAGGATTTGATTACAATAATCAAGCACAGCCGGACGATGCGTTATAAATATCACCGTCTTATGGTGAGATGATAATATATGCTGTAGCAACTCCCTCTCCGTATCAAGGTCAAGTGCTGAGGTAGCCTCATCAAACACGAGGATGCTGCCCGGTCGCAAAAGACTTCGAGCTATCCCGATACGCTGTGCCTGTCCTTCACTCAGTCCCGCTCCCTGCTCTCCACAAACGGTATCAAGTCCGTCGGGCAGGTCGAATACAAAGTCGGCACAACTCTGTTGTAATACATCTTCCAATTCTTCGTCGGTGGCATCGACTTTACCCAACAGTAAGTTATCGCGAATGGTACCGCTCAACAGCGTATTGCCTTGCGGCACATAGACAAAATTGCAACGATGTAGGGGCGATAGTCGCTCGCTACGGTCACCATGATAGATATCTATTTGTCCTTCTTTGGGTGCCACTAAGGCCAACAACATCCGAATCAGGGTGGTCTTTCCGGCGCCTGTCTCGCCTTTCACACCTGTGCATGTTCCGGGTTTGAAATCAAAGTCTAGATGCTCGATGACATTGTTTTCGGCATCGTCGTAACCGTAAGTGACGTTCCGTAGGCGAATACCACAGGGTGACGGCATCTCCACAGCATCTCCTTGTTCTTCCAAAGGGTTCTCTTCCAACTCCATCAAACGTTCTGCTGCCGTGAAGACAGAGACGAAAGTGGGTACTAGATTCACGAGATTTCGCGCCGGTTTTTGGATTCTGTTGACCAGTTGGAGGAACGCCGTCATACCGCCAAATGACAGGGTATGCGCCGCCAAACGGACGGCTGCCCAGAAGAAAGCGAGCAGATAACCTACTGAAAAGCCGAAGTTCACCATCAGATAACTGAACACACTAAACCGTGTACGGTGCATCACACGGCGACGCAATTCACCTTGTTGCCCTTCCAATAGGTCTATCATGGTGTCGTCGCTCTCCAATGTTTTGATAAGCATGCGATGTTGTAAGGTCTCTTGCAACAAACTTTGTACCTTGCTATCGCTCTCTCTTACCTGTCGGGTGAGGTTGCGCATGCGTCCAATATAGAGTTTGCTTACCGACAAGAAAATGGGTAATATGGCTACAATAGCCACAGCCAGCCATTTATCCATAGAGAAAAGATAGCAGAAAGCACCCACAAACATGGCCACAACAGATAGTGTATTGGGTATCACCTCAGTCAGGAAGTTCACCACATTATTCACATCCATCTCCAAACGGTTCAATACATCGCCCGAATGGAACTGTTCGCGACCACCCCATACCGACCTCAGAATACGGCCGAGCATCCGTTGTTGCATCCTGTTCTGGGCTTTGATACCTAGTACATTGCGTATCCATACGGTAGCAACAGACATGGAAAAGTCGCAGAGTATCAGCCCTCCCATCAAGCCGATGGCTACGTACAGACTCCCCTCTACCACTCCCGAAGCCACATCAATGGCATGTTGTACAGCCCAAACCTGCAACAAGCTGATGCCCACAGACAGCAAACCCACGATGGCATTCAGCACCGCTTGCGTGTGATTGCCGTGCCATGACCGCCATAACCATTTTAATATGGTACGGATGGGATATTTAGCCGGTGGGATATGCAGTAAGTTTCGTATGTTCATACTTTCTATTTATTATATAAAACAAGGTAGGGAAGAAAGGCAACTTAGGACTTTACGATTACCTTTTCTCCTTATGAGACGGTAGGCCTACCGTCTCTACAGTTGTAGCCCAATCTTTCATTCTGCACTCCCTCTCCTTAGGAGAGGGCTGGGGTGAGGTTCTTATTAACACTCCCTCCACCTTTGGGAAGGGTCAGGGGGGGCTTCTATCCCCTTTGATCAGCTCCCCACATCAACTTCTCACGCAGTGTGGCAGAGTAACGATGCTTGTTTCTCTGCACGATGCGAACGGTGTAAGGTGCTTTACGAATGATAAGGCGCGTACTTTCGAGCAATTTCTCCGAGCGACCATCAATAGCTACGAGATAATTATGCGACCTACTCTCCACCTCTATCGTTATCTCTCGGTCGTCACCAATGACAATAGGACGGATGTTTAGGCTGTGTGGAGCCACCGGTGTCATACAGATACTATTGGTATGGGGAGCAATAATGGGACCACCATTCGACAAATTGTAAGCCGTACTACCCGTAGGTGTAGACACCACAAGTCCATCTGCCTGATAAGTGACAAGGAATTCATCGTCTACACTGGTGTGAATAGAAATCATCGAAGCCGTATCTCGTTTCAGCACCGCAATGTCGTTGAGGGCGAAAGGACAGCCTTCCAATGGTTCACCATCGGTTATCAGCTGCAACACCGTATGTTCTTCCACCTTACAACGCCCCTCATATATCTCGTCGAAAGCCTCTTTTATCTCGCTCGGCAACACGTCGGCCAAGAATCCAAGACGCCCCATGTTAACTCCAACGATAGGGATTGCCTTGGCTCCCACCTTCTTAGCAGCCTTCAAGAAAGTCCCGTCTCCACCGATAGAGACCACATAGTCTACATCGAAATTGTAGTCATCGAAGATGCCAGACACCTGAATAGATAGCTTTCCTTGCAGTGTCAAGACATTATAAAAACTGCGCTCCATATAGACTTCAGCGCCGCGTGCATGCAACTCGCCAAGAATATTCTCCGCACAAGTGGCCTTGCTGGCTTGATAACTGTTTCCGAAAATGGCGAAACGAAGTTGCTGACCTGACATTATCATTATATTTTTGATTCTTTAATAGCCGTCAAACACCACTAAATCACAAACATTTAGTATATTTGCAAATACATTAACTATGCAAAAATAGTATTTTTTACGGACAAAGCATTATATAGTTTAAGAATTATGGCAAAAGTATATGAATTTCTAGCTGACGGTTTCGAAGAGATCGAAGCCTTGCTTCCGGTAGACATCTTGCGTCGCGGTGGAGTCGCTATCCAGACCGTAAGCGTAACCGGCTCAGAACTGGTGACTTCATCACACGGCGTCACTATCAAAGCCGATTTATTGTTCGAGAACGCCGATTTAAGCGATGCTGACATGCTATTGTTGCCGGGTGGACTACCCGGAGCAACCAATCTGAACGAGCACGAGGGCGTGCGCAAGGCCTTAACCGAACAGAATGCCAAAGGCAAACGTATCGGTGCCATCTGTGCCGCACCCATGGTTCTCGGCAGTCTAGGCCTGTTGCATGGTCGTAAAGCAACTTGCTCACCGGGCTTCGAGAAGTATATGGACGGTGCAGAATACACCGCTCAACTCTTCCAAGAGGATGGAAACATCATCACAGGCGAAGGTCCGGCTGCCACATTCCCCTATGCTTATCGCATCCTAAGCTACTTCATAGGCGACGAACGCGTGAAAAACTATGAGGTAAAGATGCAGTATGCACACCTGATGGAGAGGAAGTAAAGCCCCACCCCAACCCTCCCCAAAAGGGGAGGGAGGATTAATAAGGATCTCTCCCTGCCCTTCTACCAAGGAGAGGGAGGGCAGAATGAGGGTATTCAGTAGCTTCATTTGTTGTCCGTTGGGGCGAGTAGTATTTGTCCTTGGTGTTAAGAAATAAGGCAAACAGCGAGCCACAAAGTGGCTATACCAGCGTTAGCCGATGGTTGGAGCAAAGCGAAAACCGCTGGGAGAGAAAGAATCATAAAGGTTAGAGTGCCGATAGGTACTCCCCATTAGCAAAGGCAAGGGAGCTCTCTAAGTTGACAATTAGAGATACAAGATTAAGATTGAGGTGGAGTTACAACTGTAGAGACGGTAGGTCTACCGTCTCATAAGGATGTAACAAACTTATCTTTGCCACAAACTGGCTATAAAAGAAGAATCGCGAACAGAATCCATAGATAACAAATAGTCCACACCCACCCTCAAGGATGGAAGATTGGAAAACGGAAATATGAACTATATCATCATTGTAGCAGGAGGAAAAGGCCTCCGAATGGGTGGAGAGATACCCAAACAGTTTCTACCCGTGGCAGGGAAACCGGTACTCATGCGCACTATTGAGCGATTCCATGAGTACGATTCAGACATGGGAATCATCCTCGTATTACCACACGACCAGCACGAATATTGGCAACAACTATGTCGGGAACACGACTTCCACATCGCACATACGATAGTGGATGGTGGCAGTACGCGTTTTGAGTCGTCTAAAAACGGACTCTCTGCTATCCCGACCGATGCAGAAGGACTCGCAGGCATACACGATGGTGTGCGTCCTTTCGTATCGTTGGAAACCATCGAACGATGCTACGAAGCTGCCGAAGAAGAATACGCTGCTATTCCGGTAATGCCTGTTATAGACACACTTCGCTATGTAGATAGCCACGAAGGAGGGCACAACGTGCAACGAAGTGATTATCGCATCGTCCAAACACCGCAGGTGTTCGACATCGCGTTGCTACGTCAAGCCTTCAACCAACCTTATCGAGACTCGTTCACAGACGATGCTTCGGTGGTAGAAAGCCTTGGATGCAACGTGGCAATCGTCGAGGGAAACCGCGAGAACATCAAACTTACCACGCCTTATGACTTGATGGTTGCTGAGAGTTTAGTAAGAAATTGAATTCATAAAAAAATAACAACGCATTACATAAAGACTCCCCCTCTTCTAGGGAGAGGAACAAGGGAGAGGTCGCATTAGGTGCTATGTATTCCATTCTATCACAAGATATCATGTATCTTCCAGGTGTTGGCCCCAAGAAGAAAGAGATGCTGAGCAAGGAACTCGGCATCACGACATGGTATGACCTATTGCAACACTACCCATATAAATATGTAGACCGTACACATATCTATCCTATCAACGAACTTAGCGGTACACTACCATTCGTCCAAATCAAAGGACGCATCCTTAGTTTTGACGAGTTCTCAATGGGAGGACGTAAGAAACGCGTGGTGGCCCACTTCTCCGACGGATGTGGTGTGGTTGATTTGGTATGGTTCAGAGGGGCACAATACATCTACAAGACGTATAAGATAGGTGTGGAGTACATCGTCTTCGGCAAGCCTACGGTGTATCAAGGACGCTACCAGTTCGCCCACCCAGAGATAGAACCGGCCGATAATCTGCAACTCGGACAGATGGGAATGCAACCGTATTACCACACTTCCGACAAGATGAAAGACCACGGGATGACATCGCGCAACATTGAAAAACTCACTCGTACGCTCATCGACAAGTTACCGGAAAGCAGTATTCCGGAGACCCTACCGCCTTTCATCACTGAATCACTCCATTTAATTCCGCGTGAAGAGGCTTTCCGCACCATCCATTATCCACAGAGTATAGATCGCTTACAACGCGCTCAAGTGCGCTTGAAATTTGAAGAACTCTTCTTCGTCCAACTCAACATTCTGCGCTATGCCAGCGACCATCGCCGTAAATATCGCGGTAACATCTTTGCCCATGTGGGTAAAGAGTTCAACGATTTCTACCATCACAACTTGCCATTTCCGCTTACCGGAGCGCAAAAACGCGTGATGCACGAGATTAGAGACGACATGAAGAGCGGGCGACAAATGAATCGTTTGTTACAAGGCGACGTGGGATCGGGCAAGACACTCGTCGCTCTGATGTCCATGCTCATTGCTATTGACAACGGATATCAAGCTTGTATCATGGCACCAACGGAAATTTTAGCCGAGCAACACTTGGCTACCATCCGCGAATTTCTGCACGGAATGGATATTCGTTGCGAGTTGTTGACAGGCGTGGTAAAAGGGAAGAAACGTCGCGAAGTGCTGGAAGGACTGAAAAACGGCGAGGTAAAAATACTCGCCGGAACACATGCCATCATCGAAGATACGGTGCAGTTTGCCCGATTAGGACTTGCTGTGGTCGACGAGCAACATCGTTTTGGCGTAGAGCAACGTGCGCGTTTATGGTCGAAAGCGGAAAATCCGCCTCATATTCTCGTGATGACAGCCACACCGATACCGCGTACTTTGGCCATGACAATATACGGTGATTTGGACGTAAGTGTAATAGATGAGTTGCCACCGGGGCGTAAACCCATCATGACCGTCCATAAATACGACACGCAAACGACAAGTCTGTACAACGGAATACGCCAACAGATACGACAAGGGCAACAGGCTTACATCGTATTTCCACTCATCAAAGAGAGCGAGAAAAGCGACCTAAAGAATCTGGAAGAGGGATATGAAACATTACGCGAGGTATTCCCGGAATTCAAACTGAGCAAGATTCATGGACAGATGAAGTCGAAAGAAAAGGAAGAAGAGATGGCTCGGTTTGTGAAAGGAGAGACACAGATACTCGTGGCAACCACTGTGATAGAGGTGGGTGTAAACGTTCCGAATGCCTCGGTAATGGTGATTCTCGACGCACAGCGCTTTGGTCTGTCGCAATTGCATCAATTGCGAGGACGCGTGGGACGCGGTGCTAAGCAGTCGTATTGCATTCTTGTGACCCACTACAAGCTGGCCGACGAGAGCCGAAAACGCATTGATATCATGTGTGGAACCAACGATGGTTTCGAAATAGCAGAGGCCGACCTGAAGCTACGTGGTCCCGGCGACTTGGAAGGAACACAACAGAGCGGTATAGCCTTCGACCTCAAGATTGCCGATATAGCTCGTGACGGGCAGATAGTACAACTCGCTCGCAATGAGGCACAGAAGATTATTGATGCCGACCCCGGCTGTCAGAGCCCTCAAAATGCCATCCTTTGGAATCGCCTAAAGGAGCTTCGACGCACTAATATCAATTGGGCAGCCATATCGTAGGGCCTCCATAGGGGCTTAAACAAGGGACTTCAGAATTAAAGTGGATTGGACGATAGAAAGTTCGCAAATCTTTCATTATCCTTAAACAACAAAGAGATGATGGCTTTAAGCCATCATCTCTTTTCATTATTTCTTTATTTAGGGTCTTCTAAAGAGAAGACTTTTACAAATCAGGATCTACTTCCGAATCGTCTCCACCAATGGTCGGGCCTGCCCAATGCAATCCGGTAGTTGTATCATCGATAATTACATTGTCTACTTTTCCTTTTGAGCCTTGCAGCAAATGCTGCTCTACGTATACAATGACTAAACGGAGTGTAGGACTTACATATTTCTTCTTCATTTCTAATACCTCCTCTTCTATCGTACAACTATTTTCTTTCCATTCACGATATACACACCCTTAGGTAACTGTTTCACAGCATTTGCATAGTCCGCAACCTTGCGTCCTTGCAAATCAAGTACACCGTTTGTATAAGGATTTGCCGTATCTCCGGTCTCCACTACAATGTCATCAATACCTGTCGTGAGGTCGTCGAAGCCGGAAAAAGGCATTAACTTGGCACCGGCAGCAGTAGTTAAATCACCCGCAGCATCTGCAAGATTTTCCAAATAAGCACGATATCCATTCAAGAGATAACCTCCTGTACGACGCGTAAACTGCCCATTGAGAATATAGCTATACTCCGGTAATTTCGTAGGACTATAGATACCCTTACTTTGGAAACCATCCATCTGTGCACTATAGAAAAACTCCGGCTGTATATGGCTCTCGAAACTGGCATTTGAGAACACTACTTGTTCAAGAACGACAGCAGACTTTAAGAAGTAAGGTACACCCGCCTCTATCATGTGATATACATGTTGACGAAGATGTAGCACATTCTGTTCTTCACCCGTCAAGTTTAGTTTTATTATCTTATCGAATGTACAGATAACAGCATTCTCACCGAATATCTTCTTGAACTCAGTCTCCTGTACGCTGAACGGCAAACAGATGGTAGTCCAATAGTCTTTCTTGAACTTACGCAACAAGGTCACCTCGGCATTCTCTATATCGCCCGGCGCCTTGTAAGCATCCTTACCTGAGAGCGTCACAGCATCAGCTTTTACACGTACACGATCCACACCACTCTCCGGAGTCCAGCCTTCCGGCACGAAAGCAAAGCCACAAAAGCCTAGCTTCGAACCTTTTTGGAACACATATACCATCAGGGTACCACTCTCACGTGGCTCAAATCGCAAGTAAGTACCACGTGCCGGAAGGTTTCCGGGCTTCGATTGCTGGCCGCTTTCCGTATAAGGTTGACTGAATTCATCGGTTGGATTCTGCGCTCCTTGCGACTGGTATCTGAAACCATCAAGCGGATATCCTACCAAATCTTCCTTTGAAGTCTTCCATTGATCGATGAGTTGGATAGTCTCAGAATCGCTCGTTTTGTTGTACGGCCCTACGCCGTCTTTCCATCCACCCATTGTCATTTCAATGTCGGTTTCGTGGTTTGCCGTGGTAAGACGTTCGCCAACAGCTAACACCTTGGCATCAGGCGTCACATAAACAGGAATATCCGACACATAGATATAGTATTGTGGAGCACGATATACACCCGGTACGTCAAACGAGTTCACACGTGCCGTAATCGTCACCGCTGCACTACTCACACTCCAGTCGTTATCATTCGGTGAACCTATACGGATTCGCATACCGAGCACCCCATTGATTTCAAAGCTCGTAGGGATGTCACCTACGCCCGTCATCACCAATTTACCCATTGTAGAATCCTCAGGCTTGTCGGCCTTAGTTATCTGATAGGCGAAGTGACCACTAGAATCCAACATGTTAATTGTATATTATTGCTTTTCTAGAGTAGAAAAGATGTGATATAGAACATCAGTCCTTGTTCTGTATTCCAGATCGCTTGAAAATCCATTGGGATTCCTATTGAGTTACTGCAAGATGTTCGCAGTCTTGCTGACCGGCCTATGCAACAATACTGAAACGTCTATGCAGCAATACTGCCAAATCTTTGCAGCAAGGTGAATTGACATGCTGACGTATGGCTAAGTCAACGAGATTGGGATATATAAATGGTTGAGTTTCAAAATAGAAAAAAGCAGTTGACACCCCTATTCATCTTGTCCAAATCCACCCTCTTACATCTATCAACAATTGAAACTTTTTGTGTTAAAAAGCCTATAAAATTCGTTAATACGGAAATATTTTCTTCATTTTTTTACTATCTTTGCGAAGTCCGTTGACAATCTGATGAACTTTTTGTATGGTTCATCGCCTCTCTTATCGCGGTTTTGTGTTGTATCCGCGATACTATTTAAACCTATGAATTAACAATGAAATTGATTACAAATAGTAAAAGAATTACAATTGCCGCATTATTCGTATTAGCCTGCATTCCCGCAATGGCTCAAGACCTATTGGCGCGTCAAGCTCCCATAGACCGAAAGATGCGTACAGTCGATACAGTAGCTTTAAAGAGTATCATCCAACGCGAACAAATGGAGTCGCCGGCTGCCGAACTTTATAGCGAGTGGGATAACAAATATGCCCACAGAGCCACCGAACTGCCCGATTCATTCCGTATCAGCCTCCGCCATTTCTGTATGCCAACGCCTAGTCGTGTCGTGACTAGTAACTTCGGATTACGTTGGGGACGTCAGCATAAAGGATTGGACATCAAAGTGTATATCGGCGATACCATCCGGTCGGCATTCAGTGGAAAAGTGCGCATCGTGAATTACGAAGGACGTGGCTACGGCAAGTATATTGTCATTCGCCACCCGAACGGACTGGAAACCATCTATGGACACCTTTCCAAGCAACTGGTAGAAGAGAACCAAGTGGTTCGTGCCGGAGAGGTTATCGGCCTTGGTGGAAACACCGGTCGAAGCACAGGCTCACACTTACACTTTGAGACTCGGCTCTGCGGTGTAGCTCTTAATCCGGCTCTACTCTTCGACTTCCGCAACCAAGACGTTACAGGAGACTACTTTATATTCAAGAAAAGTAGCTACGAAAGGGAATCGGCCGAAGCCACACGCCTACGTGGAAAGATTGGCAATGGTCGTTATGACCGTGCCGATGTCAAAGGAAGTAACAACGATGATAACGCTAGTAAAGATAATAGTATCGCACAGTTGAGTTACTATAAGGTGAAGTCAGGCGACACACTCTTCTCTATTTCGCGCCAGCGCGGAGTATCTATAGAGACATTGTGTAAGCTTAATCGCATTAGCAAGAATGCCTCTCTACGCCTCGGACAGATTATCCGATTCTCATAACGATAACATTTCTAATAACTATGATAAGAAGTGGGATGTACCGTTGAGGTGCATCCCACTATTCATTTTAGGCCACAGGACAAAAAAAACTCCCCACCCGAAAGTGAGGAGCTGTCCGTTATGCGTTGTACTTCAAATTACTTCTTATCGCACCTTGCTGTTGTATCACATTGCATCTTTTTGCCATTGCACTTCTTGGTGGTCTTAGCTTCAGAAGAACAGCACTTCTTCATGTCGCCCTTCTTACAAGAAGCAGCATTAGCATCCTTGCCACATTGTGCGGTTTTCTTGTCACAACACTTGGCATCTTTCTTTGCACAACATTCTGTTTTTACCGGCTTCTTATCAGTTTTTTGACCTTGTTGTGCACTAACAAAACCTATTGTGGCAACCATCATGGCTGCACCTACTAAAAATCTTTTCATAATCTACAATCTTTTTATGTTTAAAACGATTGCAAATATACGCATTCTTTTGATGTCACCAAGCGATTAAAAACTTATTATATATTTCTTATTGTTTTTTATCAGTAACATGTGCGGAATAGGGCCTCGACACTGCAGTGAAGCAAAGAGCCGGCGTTTTGAACAAAAGGCTGCTTATAACCAGAGAAATTAAGCCGTGGTATAATGACATTCTTTATAGCATCAGTATGTAAGATGTAGTTTGTCTTTGACAGCAAACGTTTTACATTCCACTCTAAAGCTAAAGGATTAGTTTCATTCTCTTTCAGACGTTGATACTCTTGAACTATGTACAATTGAAAAGTAGGACTTAACCACATACCAAAACTAAAGGCAATATCCCGATGTGCAAAAGTTCCTCCATATCTTCCTGATTTGGATACAATACCAATAGCATGAGTTGATTCAACCCATTTCTACGGTGACATTGTGAATGAATTATAACCAGCTTCACGTTTAAACCTATCGAATTCGGTAGGTTTAAAATTTATATTATGTAGTGTCTCCCATACACCTAGATACTCTATCGTATTCAAGTTACGCATCCAATGCCCTATCACGGCAAAAGGATCATTGTCGCGAAACCTTGCCATATCTGTCAAACTGATATAATCTTTATCACCCTCTCCTAATATAACGGATATTTCAGTGTCTTGTACATGCAATTTTCTAGTATTTTCATCTTTATATTCTCAATTACAAACGTTAATCTTATACAGTTAGGCAAAAAAGCAGCTATCCTTTCGGACTAACTGATTGACCATGATTTACTCTTTAACTGGTGAATGCAATTCACCCCTACAGATAAAAAAGAAGCAACTATCATTTCCTCATCTTGTATTCCCCTCACCTTGGGAGAGGGCTGGGGTGAGGTTTATCTATCACTTCTTTTCTTAGAAGAGTCCCGAAGAGAGGTCACGACAGCCCTCACTACAAACCAAGTATGCATGAAATAAGTAGTGAGCAAACCATAATGATGGCACATAATCAGGAAACGTTCGCGTAAAGAAGCCCGATGATTCTTGATGCTCATACCACCCTCAAGGTAGTTGACCACCACCATGTGGAGATTGCGAAGACTTAATCCACGCCCTTCGGCATCCTTCATGATGCGAATACACCAATCCACATCGGCCGATAATCGATAATCCAAGTTATAAAGATTGCAACGAGCAATATCAGTACGAGCATAAAAAGCTTGATGACAGACCAACATTCCTTGTCGGAACGAGCGCCACGTGAGATGTTCAGGTGGTGATAGACGACGGCGATAAAGGAACGTCCCCTCATCATTCACCACATCGGTATCGCCATACAGCACACCCGGCAACTCCTCATCCTCACCTACCTGACCGGCTACTAATTCCAATGTATCGGGCGTAGGAAACACATCGCCGGCATTTAAGAAGATGAGATAATCGCCCGTAGCCTCAAAAATACCTTTATTCATCGCATCATACAGACCGCGGTCGGGCTCAGATTTCAGCACCACCCGATGCATTCCTGTCTCCTCGTTAGCCTCCATATAACTCCGGGCGATAGCCAACGTCCCATCTTTAGAAGCTCCATCGATGATGAGATGTTCTACTTCGCCATACGATTGATGCAATACACTATCTACAGTTCGTTGCAACTCGTGTTCAGCACAGTAAGTACACGTGACGATGGTAAATGTTATCATATTCCATAATGTTTAGAGGCCAACGCCTGTTCATACTCATCTGAGTACTTCATAGCTACACTGCGCTGAGAATAATTACGCAATACATGCCCCACAGCTTGCTTGCTTAATAGTTCTCTGTCACTCTTAACAAGCACCCAAAAGATGCCTTTAGCCAAATCTGCAGTATTCTTATATTGCGCCACATAGCCGTTCTGTAGGTGAGTAATTTCTTCCGGAATACCACCGACATTGAATCCTACACATGGTACTCCACAGGCCATGGCTTCCATGATGGTGTTGGGCAGATTGTCTTCGAGCGAAGGAAGCACAAAAATATCAGCAGAATTATACACATCAACGATACGCTGCTCATCGTTCACATAACCCAACGAATAAGTAGTCAGAGCCAAACGATCAGCTACTTCTTCGGAATGCCCACCCAAGATGACTACCCCGGTATTGTCTTTCATTTCAGGATGCTGCTGAACAAGCATATCAATGGCATCGATAAAATAGTCCATACCCTTGCGTACATCGGTTACTCGCTGCGACACAAACAGTATCAATCGTTTGTCTAGTGGTAATTCTAACCGCTTTCGAGCTTCCTGTTTATCTTTCATACAGAACACACGCGTATCAATGGGATTGGGAATCGAGGTGACACGCAAGCCATTCAACAGCGCACTCTGCTTGGCTTGTTGCTCCAACCAACGGCTACATGTAACAAAAGTGATATTGGATTTCGCATAAACAGCTTGTTTATAACGCCACACACGAGCCGATAAATCATTCGTAGAGCCAGCACCTGGCAACAGCCGACAGTTGTGGCAACGAGTTCGGAACGATGGACAACCCTGCGCATAGTGACAGATAGCCGTAGCCGGCCAAAGGTCGTGGAGTGTCCAAACAATCGGTTTACCGCTCTCAACTATCTTCCGGATATTCTTGATAGACAGCATTCCTTGGTTAATCCACGACAAATGAATGACATCGGCTTCGCGAAATTCGGGCAATTGAGTGATGTCATTACCGGCGTTGGCAATGTCTATCTCGAATAAATGCTTACGAGAGAAATGCGTATTCCAAAAGATAACCCACCGCTCCCAAAGGAAATTCCAACGATTCAACAATCCCTTTGTCAACTTCACAACGGTGATATCATCGGTCGTTTTGTCGCGAACAAGCATCTTAGCCTTTACACCATTGTTGTTCAAAGCATCTTTCAACCGATTGGCAGCAACTGCTGCCCCCCCTGTATTCTCACTTGTATTGACTATCAGCACGCGCATGATGTTCTCTTTTTATACGCAAAGATAAAAGAATTTTCTTACACTTGTCGGTTAATAAGAGAAAAAGATACACCATTACCGCCCTATGACAACCATCATACAACAACTACAGAACATGCCTATTACACAGATTTTACCCATTGTGCGCGAACACATGTGTTGATATAAATCAAGAAAAAGACGGTAATTCGGTCAAAGTTGATAGAAATTGTTGCCGCACACAAAAACTCGATGTATCTTTGCAACGTCAAAAGGTTAATAGATTGTTTAGGTTAGTAGTAATAAAATAGATTTAGGTTTTTAGTTATTAGGTTTTTAAAGGTAAATTGATAGATTGTTTAACGGGTAATGATGGAGGCCGTGAGGTTTTCATTTATTCAGAAAAAGGTTTTAGTTAAACATAAGAAAACGCCGAAGTTTGTGAATAAGCTCCGGCGTTTTCTATTATTTTTCTCCTTAAATGTATTATTACCACACAAAAGGATTATCTTTGTAGAGATAATTTTGTCTACTTATGAAAAAGAAAACTATTCTCTTAACATGTCTTCTCATCGTGCTGGGACTTGCAAAAAGTCCAGCAAAAAAACTGATGATGATCGTTGGAACCTATACCAACGGAACCAGTGAAGGAATCTATACCTTTCATTTCGACGATAAAACAGGAGTAGCAACTCCCCTATATACACTCGCTATTGATAACCCGTCATTCGTCAAACTAAGTCAACAGAAAGGATTATTGTATGCTGTTTCAGAAAAATCGGATGCTACTGCTTCTATCAATGCCATCAAATTAGACATGAAAACCGGTGAAATGGTATTGCTCAACAGTCAACCGACCAACGGTGAAGACCCATGCCACATAGAGACAAATGGCAAAGTGGTGATGACAGCCAACTATACCGGTGGCTCGCTGAGTGTATTCCCAATGAATGATGATGGCACCTTGAAGCCAATGTCACAGCAGTTTAAGGGTAGCACCGCTTCATCTGATTTTCCTAACCAAGCTACGGCTCACGTACATTGTAGCAAACTTTCGCCTGACGGGAAAACAGTATTGGCCTCTAACTTCAGTGCCAACGAATTACTAAGATTCCGTGTTTTAGGCGATGGAAGTCTGCAAAAAATGGGCGTAGCCGGCACATTAACACGTAATTCCGGACCTCGCCACATCATCTATTCTGACAGAGCGGTCTATGTAATGAGCGAAATTTCGGGTGCAATAACGGTATTCCAGCGTGGCCGAGAAGAGATGAAACGACTCCAAGAGATTCAAAGCGACTCGGTAAATGGGCATGGCGGTGCTGACATTCACCTCTCCCCCGACGGCAAATTCCTATATGCCAGCAATCGTTTGAAGGCTGATGGCATCTCTATCTTTGCAGTGAACAAACTAGATGGAACACTTACGAAGATTGGATACCAAGATACCGGCATCCATCCTCGCAACTTTAACATCACTCCTAACGGTCGTTTCTTGCTATGTGCATGTCGAGATAGTAATAAAATTCAAGTATTTAGTATTGACAAGAAAACCGGTATGCTGACTGATACCCAACAAGATATCATGGTAGACAAGGCTGTCTGCATAGAATTCTAAGAGACAAATACCCAAAAACAATAAAAGTTAATAGGTAAGAGTAGTGGTAATATATAATTTATACCCACAATCTCTTACCTATTACCTTTTAACTATGATTCCTTATTTCTCAACTCTTAACAATCATACAAACGGCATAAGCCGCCATACCCTCCTCTCTTCCGGCAAACCCCATCTTCTCTGATGTCGTCGCTTTGATAGAAATCTGGTCTTCATCGCAGTCCATCACTTCAGCCAAACATTGTTTCATAGCCGGAATGTGAGGATTTATCTTGGGACGTTCTGCTACGATGGTCGCATCAATATTACCCAATACATATCCTTTAGAGGCTATCAATTCGATTGTTTTACGCAGTAACATCTTACTATCTATATCGAGTGTGGAAGCAGCTGTGTCCGGGAAGTGATACCCAATATCACGCATATTAGCAGCACCAAGCAATGCATCGCAAATAGCATGAATGAGTACATCGGCATCACTGTGCCCTAGAAGCCCCATCTCATGGTCTATCTTGATGCCACCCAACCACAAATCACGCCCTTCCACCAATCGGTGTACATCGTAACCATAACCTACACGGGGAAAGAATCTCTCCATTTCATTTACTTTTTTCATAAAAGTGGTTTGATTAATCTCTTTATCTATCTCTTAAACAAATCCTTGATTCCGTCCATATCAAATGCCAAAGAAATGCGCAATGTCTGATCAAGGGGATTACTCTTTGCTGTTGCAATAACGTAACCAGCATCAAGTGAGAAAACATTCATTTTGAATCCGGCACCCACCGTGAAATATTTCAGGTTGCCTTTGCTTTCATTCTGATGATGATAACCGGCACGAAGCGTAAACTTATCATTATAAGTATATTCGCCACCAACGCTCCATTGAATCTCTTTCAACTCTTCACTGAATCCTCCGGGAGCATCGCCAAAACTTTTAAAGATGCCACTGATGCTTGATACATCATAATAATCCTTTTGCAAACGACTCTCATAATCGACAGTCTCTTCCCCCTCTTTCTGCTTAGGAATCGTGGGAACAAGCAATTTATTGGCATCTATTGAAACCGAGAATTTATTATATTGGTCGATTGGCACGAGTAGTGAGGCTCCCAATCTCAAGTTGGTAGGAATGAACTCATTATAGGTTCCACCCATATTAATCTTACTACCGATATTCGAGATATTCAATCCCACGCCCAATTGACTTTCCCTGCTGCCAAGCATCAAGTAAGTCTGGTAGTACGCCGACAAATCTGCGGCAAAGGCACTACCGGGAGAGGTATGTTCATTATAGTCGTAAGTGAGGTCTGAATAAATCCAACGAACCGCAGCACCAATAGAAAATTTCTCGCTCAACATCAATGAATAAGCCACATCTACCGACATCTCATAAGGGCGAATGGTCAATGCTGCATCATTCGTTGTGACTTCTCCAAGCGAGAAATAACGCAACGAGCCAGACACGGCACTATGTTCTCCGATACGTCCATAACCTACAAGATAGGCCAAATCAATATCGTTAACCAATTTACGAAGCCACGGAGTATAGTTCAAAGCCACTCCGGCACGCGAAATAGTAAAAGGATACTTAGCCGGATTCCAATACTGTGAGTACACATCGGGATCGGTAGCAGCACCCACATCACCCATACCACCGGCACGAGCATCGGGTGCTATCGTCTGAGAAGTGACGGCCGTATAGACCGGATTAAAAATAGTTGTCTTGTCATCGCCTGCCTTTGCCGTTTGAGGAACTAACAGCAAAAGCGACAAACAAGCCATGAGGATATACTTATAGCTATTCATTTTGTTTCTTATCATTTCATAAATTTACTTGAAAGATAAACGGACAGCAGGCTTAATTATTGCCTACAACGATGAGTTTCTTGGCCTTTGAGCTCGTAACACCGCCATCAGAACCCAGCGTGGCACGGAATAGATAGACACCGGTTTGCAAGCGTGTTCCGGCAGCCGTGGTCAAATCCCAATTCAAGGTATATGCACCTTGGGGGGTAATCCCCTTTTCCAAATTTCTCCAAAGGATACGACCGGACAAGTCGTATACCTCTATCGTGACATCGATATTACTTCCTGCACGGTCGTGATTGACGATAAAGGTGGTCGTAGACGATGCCGGATTCTTATTAACAGACACATCAAAGATATTAGGATTGAGTCCTTCTACCACATTAAACGTCAATGTAGACACCGAAGAGTTATTCAAAGTATCCCATGCACGGAACGTCAAAGTATGCTTTCCGGGCGATAAAGTTGGAATATTATAGTAGGTAGAGCCTTTGGTAAAACTTCCAAAGTCGTATGAGAAATTATTATTCAACACATACGTCTTACTCATATCATCATCAATCACAAGTTCCAAATCATGTCCAATACCGTTACCAGTGACGTTGATACCATCTTTATCCGTGATTTCTGCCACAAAATAAGGCGTGGAATTCACTTTTCCACCATTTGAGAACGACGATGTATTCAGATAACAATAAATAGACGGTCCAACAGAATCTGTCTTTGCAACGGCCGAACCTCCCACCTTGAACGAATTATTGTAACCATGTGCCAAACTAGACTTGGCATTACTGATGGCAAAGAGATTAATCAATCCACTCTCATTACTATAATTAATATCTTTAGGTACAGCGAATGAGAAACTAAACTTACCATTCTTCACACTATCGGTACCGTTGAATAAGGTCTTAGTACGGTCGTAATAAGTAAATGCTTCATCTGCTTCCGATTCATCATTTCGCTTGCACGTGATGAGTTCTTCCGAATCCCGGACGGTTGCTGTCAATGTTCCAGTAAAGTCAGGAGCATTCTCTATATGTCCGGTTATCTTCACCGTACTGCCCGCTTTCAACATGAGAGCATTGTCTGAAGATGCAGCCACACCATTAATAGCATCTATTTTAGCCGTGAACGAAGGTTGGTGAAGTACCAAAGCAGGGTCACCCAACAAAGAATATTGAAGTTTATTGGTCGTCAAATCTTGGCCCGACGTAATCAAGTAGTTCTTAGCCAGTCGCTGAGCTTCGCCAATAGAAACAGGCTTACCATCTTGTTTACCAAGCACGTATCTAAGATAAGCCATGTTAATACGTTTGTTATATTGAGCATACACTGTCCGCGTAGTACCAAAGAAAGCCACTGCCCCACCATTAGGATTTAAGATCGTTGCTTCACCTATATTCTCTGTAACTCCATCAAAAGGCATAATATTGCACGAGGCCGTAATCCATAATGGTAGATTCTTATTCGTGAAAGAGGCAAAGTCGGTCAACCTTAATACCGACTCATGAGAAATTAATGTCTCAGAGCCATGTCCGGCGTAGTCCATTATCAAGGCTCCGGCAGCCTGTTGCTGCTTGATGAGCTTGGTAGCTTCGGGATAAGTATTACCTATAGAAGAAGTTTCTCGTGTGTAAGCATCCCATAGCACCTTCCTAACCAAGTAGCCAGGATGGTTTGTTCTTACCCAATCGGCTGCATCGTTGGCATCGTCCATGTGCAGATTCTGATTGCCGTCATCGCCCATAAACATCAGCGTATTAAGCCACGAGCCACCATTTTTATTCTCCATATAGTTGATGGTCTTATCTACCATCACCTTAGCTTCAGCCGCAGTCGTTACCGGAAATCGGCCAACAGCTACATCTTGCTGGTCATGCTCCTTAAGATTGCCACCCTCATCCTCATCAAGCAATGTCACGAAACCGTCGTCCACGTAGCACGTAATCTCATTGAACGAGTTCTCACTTTCATAACAAAGCAAGTAATCATCGGCTTTCAGATTTCTACATTCAGGCGTAAGCATACGGTTGTCCCACACGCAATCACCAAAAAGCAAGAGATAACGTGGGGCGTCTTTTGACGTCTTAGCCCGGTCATAAAGCATCTTTAAATAGCGACGATAAGCATTGACATCAGGTGTACCACTCGAAAACTCATTATAAAGTTCATTTGCCGGTACGATACGTACACGCAATCCATCATGCAATTCATGGAATGTTTTAAGCCTTTCGGCTTGTGCCTTCAGTTTCTTTGAAGCAGGAATGATCATCACCATATCGTATTGCTCATCGGCATGGAGATTCTGATTGGCAACTTTACCAACATATTCGGGCACCTTAAAAGTCTGAGAAGCCAAACGCGGAGCAGGCTTCGGAGCAGCCCAAGCCATTGAGACATAATCTAAACGAACCGGACCACCCGACAAGGTTGTTATAGAGATAACGTCTTTTCCAGTAAGAGAGTTCAGCACATAGGTTCCCGCTGCTTCACTACCTTTATCATAATCCACCAACGAGACGTTGATAATACCTTTTACTTGTTCATTGACTGCTATCTGAACTTGGCTTCTTATACCTGCCGAAACATTCACAGATAATGTACCATAAGCACTATTAGCCTCATTTTTCAACACCAATTTCTTAGTACTTCCAACAGGTATTGCTTCCGTATCAAAAAGGTTCCGACCACCATGATACCATGAATAACCATCTACCTCGTAAAGACTGTGATAGTCATCAGTCGAGGGATAGAAGCTTTGGAGAAATGCCGTTGAATCTTTTGTTGCCGTTACAGCATCAGTCTGGGTTATAAAATAATAGCCGTAAGAGGAATAAGGATTACGCGTCCTACGCGTAGCATCTTTTCTACTCCACGTGACCGGACCAACGGCATGGAAGAGTCGACGGCCTCCAACAATTGTAAGAGGCACCTCATGCAAATCGTCTGTTTGGCGAATATAGCCGGTCTTAATAGCTTCCGGTTGCAAAGCTCCGCCATATCCATACACTTTCACCTTGCTTATATCTGTAAATCCAGCTCTCCTGATAAGCGCATCCGTCAACTCATACACGCCTGTTTCCGCTACACGAATCTTTGCCCAAGTACCTGTAGAGAGCACAGAGGAAGCTGTATAGGCAGGAAATTGCGGAGCACGCATAACCATCCGGCTGCTTTGCTTAGCTGTAGAAACTCGTTTCGACTCTACCCTTAGCATAAAGCTGACAAGCACTTGATAGCGATTATCACGATAGACAAGGGGCAAGAAGTTCACGATAAGTTCCCCATTTTTCCGATTCACACTGATATGTTGCTCTATCACAGGACTGGCAGGTAATGCCATATCTGATATTTTCTTATATTGAGCAATATCCGTAGACGTCATATTCATGTATTCAGGATAGAGGATACTCACCTGATAAGTAGAATCGGCGTAATCTGTTCCAATAGGAATGGTAAACGAGAAGCGTGGTAATACCGAGTCTATCTTCACTTGTTCATAGATAAGATTGAAGAAACGGCTAGCCGAAAAAAGTGGGAGCGAGCATAAAAAAAAGAGCAATACAGCCCCTACCCTCCTAACAAAGGGTAAGTGTTTTCTCCTTATATATATATATAGCTTCATCACGTTTCTTTATTTTATGTATCAAGCAGAACCATCGACTAGTCCATCGGTTTTGCCATGAGACGGTAGACCTACCGTCTCTACAGTTGTAACGCCACACCAATCCTCTCCAAAAGGGGAGGATGAAAGAGATAAACTCACAGACCTAGAATGCAATTAGCCCCTACGAGTAGTAAAGAAGCAACCATCATTCCCTTATCCTGCACTCCCTCCCCTTGGGAGAGAGTTGGGGAGAAGTATCACTTACATCTCAAATCCAGCACCTTACGCTCTTCCAAATAACCTTCGAGATGGTCGTTGATTTGCACCGGTCCCACCCCTACAGGCGTACCGGTATACAACAAGTCACCTGTTTTGAGCGTAAAGTATCGGCTAATATACGAAATAAGCTCGTCTATCTTAAATAGCATATCTCCGGCATATCCTTCTTGAACAGTACCACCATTAATATCGAGATGGAAACGAAGCTGTTGTGGGTCTAGAAACTTATCTTTCTCCACCCACTCACCTAGGGCTGCCGAGCCATCAAAACCTTTGCATATATCCCAAGGTTGGCTGGCATCACGCAACTTCTTTTGCATTTCACGAGCCGTAAAGTCGATACCTACCGTCACCGCATCGTAGTAACGGTGCGCAAAACGCTGAGATATATTCTTACCCAACTTGCATATTCTCACTACCAACTCGGCCTCATAGTCGATACGCCCCATGAAATCGGGAATGAAAAATGGCTTCCCGTTTTTCAGCAAAGCAGAATCGGCCTTGGTAAAAATAACCGGTGTCTCCGGTTTATACAACGTTCCATCAAGTTCTTTATTGTGTAGGCCATAATTCATGCCCACGGCAAATATCTTCATCTTTCGATAACTATTTATAAATCAAAAGGAAAGCAAGGGTATTACTAAAGTCTGGTAACAAATTAGTAACAAAATGCACTTTTTATAGGTGCTTACCCTGCTTTCTGCTACAAAGATAGAATTTATTTTGGGAATAAATAAAAACGAGGATAATAAACCAATCTCCAAAAGGACATATTACCACATTCCATCTTGGTTCGTGTTATTCTTTCCAACTCCTTTTTGGTTGTTAATTTAGTAAAAAAACTGCTCTTCTTGCAGCATCATTTCAAAACCTTTATTCCTTTCGTCTCCGTGCTTCATCCGTGCTTTGTTTTCACAATCCCATCTTTCTTGCTTCATTCCAATCGTCAGGACACAATAAAGGCAGGAACATTTTAGCCCCTGCCTCTCTATTTATAATTCTAACGGCTTTTTATTACGCTTATAAGTATTCTATTATCTCGTGCATTTTTAACGCCTTAAATCGCTTTATTTTGCATTTTATCTTTTCTTGCTAAATATTCTTGGTAGCTTATAGCATTCTTTCTTTCCGATGCCCTTTTCTTTTCTCTCTCTTCCTGCTCCAGCCTTTCAATGATTACGTTTCGCTCAACCACAAAGGAACGTAGCGCCCTTAGTATGCGTACAGCATCAACGCACCCGTACATTTCCCCGTAGTCCCCGTATTTCAATCTCTGAAAGAATAGCATCAGTTCGGACAATTTAAAGAAGTAATACCGCCCTAATATCATCCTCGACAACTCACAGACCACATCGTACGTAGCCTTGTTCTCTTCCTTCACTCCGACAAAGTTCTGATAGTCGTTCAGCTCAATTGTAAGCCAGTCCGCAGCCACCTGCTCGCCATAGGCTCTATTAACCTCTGCCAGAGTGGGGGCGCTTCCACTTACACACCTCTCTGGATGCGCAAAGCATTTATACTGCAAAGAAGGGTTGAACTTTTCCAGTAGCTCTACCGCCTCCCTATCACTCTTTTTTATAGTGCGACATAACGTAGTCGATGACCTCCCTATTTCGTGCCTCTCTCTTTGAACTATTTGTGTTATTGACTCTATCATATTCTTTGCCCTTTCCATTTGTCAGCCACCGATTAACCATACTATCGATGCGCCTTATCTTTTGCCCTCCAGTGGTTACCCACCCTTGGGCATCATAGTAATAATAAAAGTTCTTCGCCTCTTCCTCACTCATACCCTTATCGGTGCATATCTTTACAACCTCTTCCAGTGTAGGGGATGTCTCTTCAACCTTACTCGGTATAGATTTCTTATTTGTTGTGGGTACTTTCTTATCATTCTTTGATAATTCTGGTTTAGTCTTTTCTTTTCTTATTATATTACTACTACCCGAACTACTACCCGAACTACTGGAATTTTTCCAGTAGTCTAGGCATAATGAATACAAAGATTTTTGCCGTTTGGCGTTTCCTGGCGTAAAGGTTATCAACCCTGCATCCATAAGGCGTTTTCGAGAACTTATCAGAGTTTTATCTGATATTTGGATTAGGATCTTTATTTGTCGATTGGAGCAAGCAAATTGCCTCTTCCAACCAACTTGATTGCAGAAATGATGTAAGGCAAAGAAAAGAGCCATATCTGACGTTCCAAATGAATATTCTATATTTACCTTCCAAAACCGGTTAATCAGTTCTATGAATGGCGAACTATTTTTCCCCTCTGCCATAGCCTCAACTTTTTATCCAATATCTCTTGAACCTTTTCCCATTAGCTTTGCACCATTCATCAAAGACCACTACACCTTTTTTTCTTAGCTCTCGTATTACAGCTCTTGGATCTGCTACCCGGATTCTATCAGTAATATCTACTGTACTATGCTTGTTACCATCGGATAAAAGCCTATAAAGCCTTTCTGTCTGCTCTTTCGGATTTCTGCCTATAATAACACCATTACGAGGTACTTCAACCGTTGAGGCTTGTTTTATAATACTCTCTCTCTCTTCTCGTATCTGTCTATCTCTTGGAGAATAACCCGGTATGTAGCCATCATTCTCAAATAAATCTTTATTTTCCATAGTCTGGCTCCTTCTTAATTTGATTAAACAACTCCACAACATCATAATACGATACCCCACTATTCTGACAAATTAGACGAAGTTCATTAGGTGCTGGAATTTCTTTTCGGGTTTGCACTATTAACCACACAACCTTAAACAATCTACCAACTCTTGTAGCTGCTGCATTTTCCAAGTCCTTAATAATCATTTGGTAGCCTCCTTTCTTGCCGTATAGCCTGCTGCATACTCTTCTGCTTCACTGTTAGCGCCTACTCGATTACGCTTCATCCATTTTTCAACCTCCGTCTTATCAAAATACAGAAGTCTGGAATTAGGCTTGTAATGGGGAATTTCGTTGGCACTGGTCAATTTATATAAATGCGACCTACTAAGACCAGTAAGCGTAGCCACATCATCAATGGATAACACCTGCTTCGCAGCCAATAGGCTGTTACGCTGTATCTCCTTCAAAATAAAAATAATTTCGTTCATTGTTTCTGATTTTTACAGCCTCTGGGGGTGCGCACCTTCCTTCGGTATTATTATGCTGCAAAGTTCAGAATTTATGAAAGAATAAAAGATAAAGTAGCACTACAAGAATGCTACCTTATCACTACCAAATTACTTGCCTATATCTTTAATATTCTTGATAAAGTCCTTTATACGTGGTGTATATAAATCTCTATTATAATGCTGCAAATTAACTGCCTTTACTTTGGGATTTGTCTTAGACGGTAACAACCAGAAGTTCTGAAATAGCTTCCAAATATATTTGACCTTGTGACTTTGGTTAATATACCATATCATCGCTGCAAGTTCATTCCGATTTACATTTTCCTCTAATGGCTGATAATTCTCATCCACTAATCCAGCCTCGATAGCTACATTCAAATAAGGCTTGATAGATAATAGACCTTCAGGTAGTTGCCGAATAGTCTTTTCCGAAATTATATCCTGATGATTAACTTTTGCCACAGCAAATTGCTTATTCTCTGCCCATCTCATCACCCAGATTAAACGCTGTGGCGTTAGCTTCAAAACTTTATCGTTACTTTCCTCTGCTTTAGCCTTAATCTGTTCTGCTATCATAATTGCCGTATCTCGGTCAATATTGGGGTATCGGTTATCAAGTATTAGGCAAACATCATCAAACGTTCCAGAGTGCCCGTAAAGTTTACGTATAGTCAATTCTACTGCAAATGCACCTCCATACTCCAGCAAATAACGCTCTTCCATTTCCTCTTCAGCCTCCCAGTAATCTTCCTCCGTTACCCACCTAATGATTGATACTTCGTTTTTATCGTTCTGATTTCCCAAATGCGTTAGTTCGATAACATCTTCCATTCTGACACCAACTATTTACCCAATAGAAAGAAAAATGAAAGCCTCATCTTTATGTTGTGATGAGGCTTTCAGCATCATTTCACTATAAAAATACAACATCCTGCGATAATACCCCCGTAGTATCAACAGAACAGCGCACACACTCTGCAACATCATCTACCAGCATATTACGCAAACTTCCGAATATATTTTCGTACTTCTTCATCATATCTGCAGAATAAGTACCCTCTTCGTCTGTAGGTTCTCCATAGACCAGATGGCAGGCTGTACGTAAATCCTCTTGCAGTCTGTCCAGATGTTCAACACAATCTAAGAATTTACCCGTAGCATCACCTACTACATAATGACCTAAAGGTGCATTGTTTTTTACATTCGTTCCCATAACTATATTATTTTATAATTCCTACTTACTTAAAACATCATCAAGGAGTTCTACTGCTTCCCTTTTCTTTTTACCTACCAACTCTGCATATACTTGGGTAGTCTGTATGCTCTTATGCCCTAATAGCTTTTGAACTGTAAACAAATCCGCACCCTTAGTTACCAACATCGTTGCATAAGTGTGCCGGCTTTGATGAAATGTGATGTGCTTTCTCACCCCAGCCCTCTGCGCCCATCGGTTTAGCTCTGTATTTACACACCATTCCGTAATAGGTAGGCTTTCTTGCAGCTTTTTATTAGTCCACCTTTCAGCTGTAGGAAAAACAAAATCGCTTTCACTTCTATTCCCTTTATTCGGGAGCCAATACAAAGCTGATTCAGGCAATGGGACATCAATATACGTTGCTGTTTTCTGCATCCTTTTATGGAGAAAGAAAGAACCGTCCACGCTCTTTATTTCATCCCATCTTAATGACCTTATATCACTGATACGAAAGCCCGTAAAACAAGCAAACAAGAACGCTCTGCGCAATAATTTATTCTGATTATTGTAGGTGCAATTTATCATTGCTTGTAGCTCCTCAATAGTCAGATAGCCAATCGGAACGCTTCCCGTATTTATAGGCTTAAAATCTTCTTTGCTTAATCCATAAGCTGGATTTACGGATATTACACCTTGACGAACAGCCTCTTTTAATGCACTGGATAAAACGATAAAATAACTCTTTGCTGTACTCTTTGCAAGCGATTTGGTATTGATAGTTGCAGTTCTTGATTTTGCAGTAGAAAGATAGTTTATAAAGTCTCGACAGTATTTAGCATCAACTTGGCCCACTGAAACGTTTCTACCTTTCTGAAAAGCCTCAACGTGTTTTATCGCAGTTCCTATTTGTTCCGCTCTTTTATTACTCTGTCCTGTCCTTAATCTTATTTCCTGAAAAATTCTCAACCAATCCAGCAAAGGCATCTTCTCTTTGCCAGTTCTTAACCCCGCTTTGCCATTCTCCAACTCTAATAATCGTTGTGCCCGGATAGCTTGAGCAACCTTCATCGTATTTTCATTAGCCACTCGTGCTACCTGTGATGTCTCTGGGATTAGGAATAGTTTTAGAAACTCATAGCTCCTTTTCCCGTCTTGATAAGTATCAAGGTAGATACTTTTGTTTCCCTTTGCCAGTTCCTTAAAACGGATCCGGATAGGGCTTTTAACATTGATCTGCTTTTTACGTCCCATATTTACTAATTTGTTACCACTGGCAAAGATAAGGTTTTTTTGGTAACAAGCAAGCAAACGAGTAACAAAATAGTAACAAAAAACAAATAAAAATTAGCTAAATAAAGAAAGTGTTTATAATGATAAAGACTTATAAAGAGTTGATTTTCATAGGTTTTATTTTACTCTACTTTTCTAATAGTTCATTCCCACGGCAAATATCTTCATCTTCTTATTGTTTGCTTACATCATATATCTTTGCAAACTTACAAAAAAAAGAATGCAAAAGCAAATTATTGATTCATTTCACCCGCATACATGTATACGCGTATACATAAAATAAGGAGGATATGCTTGTCGGCATATCCTCCTCTATTGTCTGTTTTGAATAAATTTATTCAGCACGCAATGTAAAACGACGGAATGCAAGTGCTGTCAATTCCTTGTCAGCCTGCTGCAAGTAGTCGGTTACAGTGAGCTTAGAATCCTGAATGAATTCCTGATTCAACAAGCAATTTTCCTTGTAGAACTTATTCATACGACCATTAGCGATGTTCTGAATCATCTGTTCTGGCAAAGAAGCAGCTTTCTGCTCAGCAGTTTCTTTCTTGAGTTTGCGAATCTCGTCAGCCTCAGCCTCGGTGATGTTGCCCTTACGAACACCTTCTTCCAAGTGCTCCTCGCTCTCTGCGATATAAGCATTGAAGCCAGCCTTCTTGATAGCTGCAGCTACAGCCTTCTCAACCTGTTCTTCCTTAGTCTTCTGAACAGCAACGACAAACTCCTTCTCTTTAACCTCAGCAGGAACTTCAGCCTCGTTCAAAGCAACTGGGTTCATAGCAGCGATCTGCATTGCTATAGCGTGGCCCTGCTCTTCGGCAGCCTTGTTCAACTGAACCATGGTACCCAAGAGGTGCTTGTTCTGGTGGTCGTAAACATAGATGTTGTCACCAACGATGAAGTTGTAACCATCCAATTCCATCTTCTCACCAGAGATACCTGAACGCAATTTCACAGCTTCAGCAATCTTGGTACCGTCAGCCAATGTCAACTCTTCAACCTCAGCAAGGCTCTGAGCCTTAGCAGCCATAGCAGCGTCTAAGATGTCTTCGGTCAGTTTGATAAAATCAGCACCATTGGCAACGAAGTCGGTCTCACACTTCAAAGCAATCATAGCAGCGAAACCATCTGCAGCCTTTACAAGCACGCAGCCGTTAGAAGTCTCACGGTCAGAACGCTTTGCAGCGATAGCCAAACCACGCTCGCGAACGAGCTCGATTGCCTTTTCAATATCACCATCAGCCTCGGTAAGCGCCTTCTTGCAATCAGCAAGTCCGGCACCGGTCATTTTACGAAGCTTCTGGATGTCAGCTATTGTAACAGCCATATTAATTTTCTTTCGTTAAAGGGTTATATTTGAATTTCTAATTACTCAGCAGCAGGAGCTTCTTCAGCAGTAGCCTCAGCTACAACCTCTGCCTTTTCTTCCTTCTGAGCCTTACGAGCACGACGTGGCTTGTCGGCAGCTTCTTCAGCCTGCTCTGCAGCAGCCTTCTCATCAGCCTTCTCAGCCTTACGCTCTTCCAAGCCCTCAGCGATAGCACCGCAAACAGCAGTCAAGATAACATTAACGCTATCGTTGGCATCGTCGTTAGCAGGAATCACATAGTCGATATTCTTAGGATTTGAGTTTGTATCTACGATAGCAAATACAGGGATACCCAAACGGTTAGCCTCTTTCACAGCGATGTGTTCTTTCATTACGTCGACAACGAAGAGTGCGCTAGGCAGACGAGTCAAATCGGCGATAGACCCCAAGTTCTTTTCGAGCTTGGCACGCTGACGTGTAATCTGCAACAATTCACGCTTAGAGAGGTTAGAGAATGTACCATCGTTCATCAGTTTATCGATGTTCGTCATTTTCTTAACAGCCTTACGAATAGTAGGGAAGTTGGTAAGCATACCACCAGCCCAACGCTCGTTTACGTATGGCATGTTAACAGATGCTGCCTTCTCGGCAACGATGTCCTTAGCTTGTTTTTTAGTAGCGACGAACAGGATTTTCTTTCCTGATTTGGCGATTCCCTTCAAAGCTTCAGCAGCCTCGTCAATCTTAGCTACAGTCTTGTGAAGGTCGATGATATGAATACCGTTACGCTCCATAAAGATATAAGGAGCCATTGCAGGATTCCACTTGCGGCGGAGGTGACCAAAGTGACAGCCAGCCTCTAGTAATTGGTCAAAATTAGTTCTTGACATTTCTTTTTCTTTTAATTGTTTACTTTCTTTTGAATTCTTTTGTCAGAATCAGCCTGTGGGTAATCTCACTAAAGAGAGTCCCACCGGTTTAGATACTAAACAGGAGGCGCAAGGCCACCATATTAACGCTTGCTGAACTGGAAGCGACGACGTGCCTTTGGACGTCCCGGTTTCTTACGCTCAACAGCACGGCTATCACGTGTCATGAAGCCTTTCTTCTTGAGAGCCTTCTTATCTTCTGCGTTAATCTTTACCAATGCGCGAGCGATAGCGAGACGAAGAGCTTGGCTCTGGCCTGTGAAACCGCCACCATCGAGATTAGCCTTGATGTCATATTTACCCTCTACTTCAAGCTCTGCCAAAGGCTGCTTTACTACATACTGTAGGATAGCTGAAGGGAAATAAGTTTCTAAATCTTTCTTATTGATTGTGATCTTACCGGTACCTTCTGTCAGGTAGACACGAGCGACAGCACTCTTACGGCGACCAATTGTATTGATAACTTCCATCTTTTTGCTTTATTTGTACTGGTTAATGTCGATGTTCTTTGGCCTCTGAGCCTCTTTGTCATGCTCAGCACCATTGAATACATAAAGATTGCTCAAGAGATGACGACCTAGACGTCCCTTTGGCAACATACCCTTTACGGCGTGACGAAGAATCTTGTCCATACCGTCCTCACGGGTACGCAGTTCAGCCGGCGTATTGAAACGCTGACCACCGGGATAACCAGTATAACGAGTGTAAACCTTATCAGTTTCCTTCTTACCTGTGAAAACCACCTTCTCGGCGTTGATAATGATTACATTGTCTCCACAATCCACATGGGGAGTGAAGCTTGGTTTGTACTTTCCGCGCAACAGCTTAGCGACCTTAGAGCAAAGGCGACCTACAACTTGATCGCTGGCGTCTACTACGACCCACTCTTTCTGGGCTGTTTCCTTATTCACGGAAATAGTCTTGTAACTTAAAGTGTTCATTTTAAGATTTGATTTTACTACTAAAAAACGTTTTAAACTTTATTCTGACAACACGAGCATACGCTCACGCTGCTGTGCAGACGATTCACTAACCATGGAGCTCGGCCAAAAGCTACACTATTAACACCCCTGCACTGGGGTTCTAAGTTTATCCCCGAAATAATCGGACTGCAAAGTTACGACGTTTTATTTACATGGTATCATTCGGCCTACTATAAACCTTTTATTTTATCATTAATTAACGTTATTATATTTATTTAATACGCTTTTATCTCATCGCATCATACAACATAAACTTCCCCCTCGTATGATATCATCGAATCTCTACCTTTACAATACGCTGATTGAGACGCTTATAAAAATAAGGTAGCAGATACATAAGGTGCAAAACGAGAGGGAACCGCCCTTGGTCGTAATCGCTCATATAATACTCTCGGCCGATATGCAGTTTGGAATGCCATGACTCCATCTTCCGGGTATCGAGTTCCGACCACAAAAATGGCACGCTGCTACTCATCTTTTTCACCGTCTCGTGGTGTTTGGCACGTTTCAGGGCAAAGTAGGTCAACATATCAAAGACCAACGTAGCTTCGTCGAAGCGCTCGCAGACGGTTTGAAAGAAATCCCTGACCACAGCCGGTTCAAAATACATCAATACACCTTCTATGAGTATCAACACGGGTTTGCCATACGACTTCACCATCTCTATCCACTGGTAATCGAACATAGACAAGCCCAAGTATGTATTTCTCTCGGTTTCAGGAATCAGCTTCCGACGGAGACCAATGACTTCCTTCAAGTCCAAATCAAACCAATGTGTCACATCTGGACAGCCTAAACGTTGATAACGCCCGTCCAATCCCGCACCGAGCTGCACCACCACTCCATCGGGATTTGTAACAAGAAAGTTCCTCACCTCCTTATCAATCAGCGCAGCACGCACACAACATCCAACCTGCGACAGTCTACTGCCATTGAATTTCGAGAAATCATAATCGATGTTCTCCATTATACTTTTAGCCACTTCATCATGAATCAATCCTCCACATTGTATAGTTTCCGTGGCTTTAGCCCACAATGTAATCAGCATTGTCTCAGGGATACTTGATAACCGTATAGTTTCCATTCATTTGTTATTTATTTGACGATACGGCAAAGTTAGTCGCTATTCTGTTTCTCGGCAATACCTAATAATGTGGATTTATATATGAGTTCTTAAGTTTATAAGTTCATGAGCTCATAGAGTTACGTTGCTAAAAGAACAAGTCTTCTATCTCTCAAATATCATTAGAGGATAGAAAAGGGGCAACAAACCAACCCTTTATTCTACATTTTCTTTATCAGCATATAGTAATTTTATATTTGGCTGTAATATTCTAAATCCGCTTCCATGGTCATGCGTTTTACCATTTGCATAACTACCTATCCTTATATCAAACATAATCATGCCATCGTCTATCAGGTCTAAAAACTTACTAAATGCAGGATTAGTATATATCTCCGCTTTATTAAAGTAGAAATGTTCTGTATCATCTTCAAACTTTCTTTCTGCACTCACATAGAAAAGATTATGTAGTTTATTCTTTAGTATCCTGTCTAAAGCGTCATAGTTATAGCCGACACTGCTATCCAGTAGATGATGCTCTAAATCGTATACACCGATTTTAATAGTCCTTTGCCCTCTGTCATTTATAAGTTTGAAAGATAACTTACCAGCAAAGGTATTAAAACTATTAGCAAACATAGATGTATGCAACCTTTTCAAACCGGCTTTCTCTATTTCCTCATAAGGTACACCATATCTATTTCTTAAGTAGGTGTTAGCCCCTCTAGGGAATGAGGGAGCCTTTGTAAAAAGAGTTACATACGATGTAGCCTCTTCTCTATGCGACTTGATTTCATAACCTGCCAAATCGGGGGCATCTAAGTTATTTTCTACAACTCCTACATAATCCTCAAATGTCTTACCTATGCCTGTGTTATTTTTCCTGTTACTAGGGACATACCCCAGCGCTTTAACTTCTCTAAATCTTTCTATCATAAAATCTTTATTCTCCATAATCAATAATTTTATCTATGAGTATTTTTATTATATCACTGTTTTCATAATCAGCATCTTCCAAGAATAGTTGCTCTATCCGTATATTATAACATTTACATAAAGCCCTTATTTGGCTTAAAGTGTATTTATGAGGCCTATTTAGACTTTCAATATTACCGATTTGTCCATTACTAATCCCTAGAATAGAACCAACTTTCTGCTGGCTATATCCTCTTTCCTCTCTTAATTTTCGTAATTTTGATACTATTACTTGCTGGTATTCTGATTTAACCATAGTTTTTACTAATTTTGCTACAAATTTATTGAAATACACTTTTCACCATGCTCTCATTTTGAAAGTATTTAATAATTTTGTACTCTCATATTAAAAGTCAACAACAATAACAAGATGTATAAACGGAAAATAGATGATAGATGGAGCTTTAAGGAAGCTAATACAAAAGAGTTTACCCATTGTTATCACAATTATCCGGCTATGATGATTCCACAGATAGCCAGGACACTTATAGAAGAGTATAAGCCTGAAGGAAGGTTAAGGCTTATATTCGATCCTTACATGGGTAGTGGTACAACTCTAGTAGAAGCCTCCTTAGCCGGTATAGATTCTATTGGTGCGGATTTAAATCCATTGGCTAGATTAATGGGAAAAGTAAAGACCACTCATTATAATTACGAGTCTGTTTTAAGGCAGTTTAGAGTCATGCAGTCTGAACTAATTTTCTATTCTGAGGATAAAGTCATAGAGCGAAATTTTGACAGAATATCCAACTATTCGTTTTGGTATGATGAGAAAACTTTATTAAAGCTATCTTTTCTATCTCAATTAATAAAGGATGCAGAGGATAAAGATTTCTTTAATATTGCCTTAGCAGAGACTGTAAGAGAAGTCTCTTTTACTAGAAATGGCGAGTTTAAAAGATATAGAATGAATAAGGACAGTATAGCTAAATTCAATCCAAATACTTTTAATCTATTTGAGAAGAAAGTACTAAGAAACTTGGAAGGATTAAAAACATATAATGAATGCGCTAACAAAGTAGCAGCATCTATTTATGATTTTAATTCTACTAATGACATACCATCCAATATTATAGCTGATAATGCCGTAGATATGGTTGTAACCTCTCCTCCCTATGGTGATAGCCGCACTACTGTTGCTTATGGTCAATTCTCCAGATGGGCTAACGAATGGTTTAATTTTGAAAATGCGAGAAATTTGGATCGCCTATTAATGGGAGGAAAGAAAAGTAAAGAGGAACTATTCAAAACGGAAAGCATTAGAGAAGTGCTAGATGAGATAGATAGCTTAGAGCATAAAAGGTATTTAGAAGTAATATCATTTCTGAATGACTATTACCTATCTATACAACATGTTGCCAAGACTGTTAGAAGTGGTGGTGTCGTTTGCTATGTTGTAGGTGACAGAAGGGTTAAAGATGTGCAGATACCTTTGGACTACTTTACTGCTGAGATGTTTGAAAAATGCGGATTTAAGCATCACATTACTTTGGTAAGAGAAATACCAAATAAGCGGATGCCATCTAAAACGAGCCCAACCAATAAAGTAGGAGCCAAGGTTAGCACCATGAGTCACGAATATATAGTAATACTTAAGAAGTCGTAAAACTGCCAAAGCCAACTCGAACCTAAAGACTCATAAGCTTAAAAACCTAGAATTCCCAAAATTACACTGTCAGCATCAACCATAGAGAAATGACTATCATCATGGCAGCTACGATACGTTGATACAGCTTCTTGTGGGCATAACGTATCAAGCGTAAGGCTATGAAATTACCCACCATCATGGCGCAGCCTATAAAGAAACCATTCAAGAAGATGTGCCAATCCATCAAACCAAAGCGATTATAAGTCACCGCTTTAACCATGTGCATGGCAGTGGCAGCCGTGGCTTCACTGACAATATAGGCTACCGGTGAGAGGTTAAGCGAGAGAAACACGGCACTACTCAGCGGGCCGGAGATACCAAGCATACCATTAAGCAAGCCGGTAAGACCTCCACCTACGAGCATCGTGTGTCTCCCCCCACCTAAATGAACCTTTCCTCGTAACTTCATGATGGAGAACACGATGAGAAATATGCATAATATACGGGTCATCAACGCCTTGTCTATCATTGAGAAGCCAAATGCTCCCAACGCAGTAAAAGGCAAAGCCGGTATCAAAAACCAAGCCACCTGTCGCCAATGTATCTCGCGCCACCCCATGCCGGCACGCGAAAGATTACTCATCATCTGCGCGATGGTAGAGACAGGCACCGCAATCTCAATGCCATAAAAATAGGTAATGACCGGCAAAAGAATCATGCCGCCCCCAAAACCGATAGAACCAGAGAACGTCCCGGCAACAAGACCTACAAGCGCTAATACTATATACATATCCTACGTTCACTTTGAAAAGTATTACAAAGGTAGTCATTCCCCGACAAACACACACCAAACATGCATTTAATTAAGGAAATATATTTTTTACATTCTCCTTTACCATTTTCTCAATAACATCTTGTAATTTTGCAGTTTCAAACACACGCTGCCGCGTTTAAGCCCAGAAGCACACCGGACATACGACACAACAACCTCTATCTGACATCTATCAGCGGAATGTTCAGTGAAGCATAAACGAACAAGTAATAACAGCGGACAGACAGTATTTATCACAGAAATGGGAAAAAATCAAAAGAAGACACTCAGAAAGACAATTACATTCATTGCTTTTCTAATGTTTGTTACCACATCAACAGCATCAACAACCAATGAAAACGACTCTTTACGAGCTGTCAACGACACTACACATCAAAGCCAACTGCTGAAAAAGATTGACGGTATCGGTCGTCAGCGATGGTTCCAAGCTACTTACATCGGCGTCCCATTCATCATCGGCGGACTGCTGGAAGGGCATTATGATACCGATTTTAGAAGTTTACGCAATAACTTCATGCCTAAATTCCACTACACATTAGACAATTATCTGCAATTAACACCGACCGCCGTCATGGTCGGACTCAAAGCCATCGGCGTACCAAGCAGGTCGTCGTGGGAACGCATGGTGGTAAGCAACGTCATCTCAGTGGCACTCATGACGAGCGTGGTACAAGGCTTAAAACACACCACACGCGTCACTCGCCCTGACGGAAGCAACAAGCAAAGCTTTCCATCTGGGCATACCGCCACGGCATTTATGGCCGCCACGATGCTCACCAAAGAATACGGACACCTCTCCCCATGGATAGGTGTGGCCGCTTACAGTATGGCAACGACCACCGGACTGATGCGTGTGGCCAATAACAAGCACTGGTTAAGCGACGTGCTGGTGGGAGCAGGATTCGGCATTCTATCCACGGAATTTGGCTATTGGATAGCCGATGCCATTATGAAAGAACGAGGACTAAACATCCACCCCACGCAGGAGACCATGGAAATAGGGCTAAGCAAGCCCTCGTTTATCGGAGTCTATACCGGCTTCAACGTCCCTTTGAGCCAATACGATCTAAACGAAGCCGTAGAATACAAGTTCTCTGCAGGCACGACAATAGGTGCAGAGGGTGCATGGTTTTTCAATCACTACCTAGGCATTGGTGCACGCGCCACAGTCTCTAATAGTCACATTATCGTAAACGAGAAAGAGGCCTCGGAGAACACACTCGACTTCTACAACATCAGCGCAGGCCCTTATTTCTCTGTCCCCTTGACGCCCCGTTGGCGTATTGGCACAAAAGCGTTGATTGGATACATAGGATATAAGGATACTAACATTGGAGGGGTGGACGTCCCAAGTAGCTGTGGTATCTCATACGGAAGCGGACTAAGCCTCGATTACCGGCTGAAGCGCAACTTCGCTTTTGGCGGTTTCACCGACTACAACCTTCTCCCTGCCCATAGTGTATCAAGCAAAGAGCACATACACACCCTCACTTTGGGCTTCAGGGCAGCCATCAACTTCTGATAATAGCCCTAGGTTTCAGTATTCGACTCACACTCTTCTTCCTACAACTCACAAACTTACAGCCTTATACACCAACGGATTTGCCCCACAGGTCAACGGTCGATAAATCCCAAAACATTCAGACAAAAAATGCTGCAAAGGTGAGACAAGGATGCTGCCCCGGCTCTTCAGCAATACTGCAAAGCCTTAACAGGAGAGTTGCCAAGGCCATGCAGCCAACTATAAATAATCGGAAAAGAGCGGAATCAGGCGCTATCTCTAGTAATAAACAAGAGAGATGGTGTAGATAGAGTGTATTCCACCTACACAAAAACGGCAATAGCCAACCATGGACAATATCGCAGAGTCAACCCGCAAGTGCAAAATTATAAAACGTATTTGAAGAATTCACACTTTGGAGTAGAAAAGTTTAATTT
>NZ_JBWPWW010000018.1:0-44800 GCF_056590795.1 Prevotella sp. C0026C3
AAAAAGGGCTGAAATCCAAATACGGATTTTAGCCCTTAACTTTTATATGTGGAAAAGGTTTACCGGACAGTAATAATAAAAAATTAGTAAAAGGCATTTCCAATGAGATTATCGTTTTAAAAACGAATAGGGAGGGAGCTTTTTGCATATAGCAAGGTACTCATCAACTTATCTATTCCCGATCTGCAAGGTTGAGACAACATTGCTGTATCAACTGTTCAGTAATGCTGTTTGGGCGTTTCAGAATTACTGCAAAGCCACTGCAGTCAACTACTCCGACTTTACTTGATAATCAGATTGATATACATCAGTCTCTATATAGATGTATATCTTATAATGTGAGAAGCTCTTTCTTATCTCTTCCTCTATTCTATTAATGACACCGGCCGACTCTGCCCGATATGCATCTTGCATCTCTACTTTCGCCGCCACCAGTATATTTGTCGAACTTAAATGGATGGTTTTAAGACTGATGAGGTGTTTTATCTCTTCACGTTCAAAAGCTCTGTTCATCAACCGACGGTCATTAGAGGTCATAGACTCTCCAATGATGAGACCGTAAAATTCGCGGGCGAGGAACAAAGCAGCCAAACAAAGCATGAGTCCAATCAGTAATCCAGACAAAGCATCGAAGAATGCTAGACCGGTAACAGCCACCAATATGGTACCAAGCATGGCCAAGAGTAATCCCACAACAGCACATGCGTCTTCAGCAAAGATAATAAGGACCTCGCTATGTCGGCTCTCACGTAGAAAGCGGAATAGCGGTAAGTTCTCCGTGTTCAACTCGGCTATCTCTTTCAAAGCAACCCGTAAGCTAAAACATTCCACTATCAAACCAAATACCAAGATGCCCATTACCAACCAAGTATTTTCAACCGAATGTTCAGGATGGAATAGTTTCTCAGAGGCTTCCATGATACCTAAAGCACCACCGGCAAAGAATAACATCATGACTACCACTATACTAAAGAAATATTTGGCACGCGATTCACCAAAAGGATGATTCTCGCTGACCATTCCCTTGGCACGCTTGTCGCCTACCAGCAAAAGGATTTCATTGCCACAATCTACCACACTGTGGATAGACTCGTTCAACATGGCAGTAGAACCGGATAAAGCAAAACCTACAAACTTGGATATTGCAACAAGTATATTCGCAGCAAGGGCAGCCAACACACTTGCCATTCCATGAGATTTCTCTTTCATGAGATATGAATTTACAATTGAAAAAACAAAAAAGTAGCCTAATCCGCCACTTCAGAAGAATTGGATGAATCGACCATCATGGGCGACTCTGACGAGCTAGCTCGTGCCCTACGCATCTGATTGCGATAGACTATGCAAGTCAAAAAGAAATATACAAGCGTTTGAATCCATAGAGCGATGTACTCCGGATGAATATCAGAGAGACGCGCACCCATGCTACCCATACGTACAAATCCACGAATACCGAATGTCGAGGGGAACAACCAAGCTATGCCTTGCCATACTCCGGGTATGTCGTTTTGCGGCCATGAGACACCGGACATAAAGAGGAATGGTACCGATGTGAACACTACCAACAGCATAACATTCTCACGAAGGCGAACCAAACACGACATAGTCATGCCGAAGAAAATACACGATAACAGATAAGGTAGCATGAACATGGTGAGATCGTAGGCATATACTAACGAGATGAAGCCAAACAATCGTGGCACAATCAATGTGAGATAAGCTGCCAAGACCATATAAATCATAAAATAGCACATGAACTTACCCAACACAATACGGAATATTCCGGCATGATAACGGCTGATGGGGACTAATTCATGATTGCGATTTGTCTCACGCGCAGTACCGGCCGATAATCCTATTCCCAGCAAAAGCGTCTGCTGAATAATTAACATAAGGACACCCGGAATAATGAAATTACCATATCCACCGGTAGTATTGAAAATGGGAACTTCATCGAAATCAAGCGGTTTACTGCTCACCTCTTCGTCGCGCGAAGTAAAATTCTTGGATAGAGACAATTGTATCTTCGTATTCATTTGCGAAGCTACAGCCTGTGCCGACTGGTAGATGGCTTTATAAGTAAGCATCAGGCTCATGTCGCAATATACTCCGACATGCGTTTGTTCTTGTCGATAAAGTTTGTTCTGAAATTGCTTTGGAAAATAAATCACGCCATTTACTACTTGCTTACCCACCAAGTCTTTGGCCTCATCCAAGCTGTTACAATGATAAGCAACCTTGGTATCGGGCGTACCATCAAGCAAGCGAGTAAACTCACGACTAGCATGACTGTGCGAGAAGTCGACCACTGCTACCGGCACTTCGCGCACGACCTCGTTGTTATAAATCCAAGAATAGGCCAGCGGATAGAGCAAAGGCACGAGGATAAAGAAGATAAGTACTCCCTCATCGGTGACCGTCTGACGCAACTCACGCATGCAGATATAGCACATATCGCGTAATCCATGGCTTATTTTATATATCAAACTATCTTTTTCCATACTCTCTATGATACATAATCATAAGTCAACAGAACGATGTAGAGTCGACGAATTATAAATAAAGGCAGCCCAATGAATACCATCAAAGCCAATATATAAGGCCATGCTTCAAGCAACGGATAACCGTTGAAAATGCATAACTGATAAATCATATAATAATGTCGTAAAGGGAAAAGGTTTGCCAACATCTCCAAAGCCGGTGACATGGCAAAGGCTGGATAAGCTGCTCCAACCATGGAGAAACTCAATACAGCCCACAACGAACACACACTCATCGACATACGCATGGAGGGTATGAGGCCGAAAATAAAGATACCAAAACATTGGGAAGCCAAAACCATGAGCAGTCCTAGCAACAACATGGGGATAATACCACCGGGGTGTGGGAATCCATAGACACCGTAGACATAGCCCATATAGCCATATACGATGCCAAGAAAGATGAGTGTTTGGGGTAAGAACTTACCGCAAACAACAAGGAAAATGTTGTTATCGCCCATCTGCATAAGTTCTTTGGAACGATTAAACTTCAATTCCGTACCCAAAGAATAAGCCGTAATCAGGAAAATAAACACCATCAAGCAACCGGGAATGAGCATGTTACTCAGATAAACATTGTAACTTACCCATGGATTATTAATAGTATGGAGATCGACAGCGATGGGCTGGAGATAGGTACGAATCTCATTTCCGGTCTTACCGATGGCAGACAACTTTTTCATACCAACCGAGGCCGAACCTAATGTGGATATGGTCTTGAGGTCGCGAAACAACAATGCGCCTGCCGTCAACGACGTATTGCTATAATAAAAAGAAATTTTGGGTTGGCTACCTGTCATCAAACCATCGGTAGTACCATGTGGGATATACAGAAATGCGTATATCTGATTGCGCTGAATGGCCGTGCGTGCTTCGTTCACGTTTTCATAATGAGCCACCACCTGCGTACTCTGGAATGCATCCAACTTACGAACAAGTTGCCGAGTAGTCGATGTGCGGTCTAAATCAACTACACCTACAGGCATGTCTGTGGGTTGACCGGCACTCATCAACGACGTAAAAAAGACTACGACAATAATAGGGAACACCACCATACAAAACAGATAAATAGGGTTGTGAGACAAGATGCCACACTCGCGAAGGGCAATATGATATATCTGTTTAATGGTGTGCATTCTAAGAATGACTAGTTTTTACGATAACCGAATAGATAAATTATTTCTTAACAATCAATGACATGCCGGGACGAAGCCCCTCAAAAGGCTTAATAGGACGCGCTTTGACTTCAAATGTCTTCATATCGTACTGTCCGTTCGACTTGGTTGCTTTCCAAACAGCATACGAACCTTCGTCTTTGATGTAGTAGACTTTCATCTTGAGGTCTCTATTGAATGCTGGAGAATAGGCTGTAATGATATCACCAACCTTCATTCCATTCAACTGATCTTCACGTATATTGAATGTTCCCCACATGTCTTTCATCACCGAGATGCTCATAATGGGCGAACCAATTCCTACAAGTTCTCCCACTTTAGGATATACATCGCTCACCTCACCCTCTACTTGGGCAATCTGAACAGTCTCTTTTAACAGAGCCTTTACTACATTCACAGCTCCTTTAGCAGCCTGAACCTGCTTAGTAGCTGCTTGCTTTTCTTCGGCACGAGCTCCATTCTTAGCCATCTCATATTGGCTCTCAGCAGCCTTCACCTGCGCTTGTGCAGCCTTATAAGCGGCGAAAGCTTCGTCTCGTTTCTGTCCACTCAATACTCCTTCATCATATAAACGCTGTACACGAGTGTAGGATTTCTGAGCTATATCACTCGCTGCAAGAGCCTGTTGCCACAACTGATAAGCTCCTTGTATCTGTTCCTTGCGTGCCCCATTGTCCGCCATATCGCGCATGGCAGCCGCCGCTCCCTGTGTAGCCTCAGCTACTTGCTTCTGTGCATCGACTTCCGGAACCTCCAATAGTGCCAACGTGTCACCCACATGTACGTAGTCTCCCTCTTTTACACAGAGTTCTACCACTCGCCCGGGTAGCTTGCAGGATACTCGATATTCCGATACATCTACCTCACCTTGAATGATTTCTTCGGTTTTTCCTAACGTAAAGAAACCTATAAGAGCCACTATGATGACGGCAGCCGCAAATCCTATGACGGCTAACAGAATGTTATTATGTTGAGATTTTACTGACATGATATTCTATTCGATTATTGTAATATACCAAGAGCTTTCTTTAGATTAACGAGTGTAAGCTTGACATCGACCTCCGCATCAATCTTTTGACTCTGCGCTTGTTGCCATGCTGTCTGAGCAGCCATGACATCCGTCGACTCCATTACCCCTTCCTTGAATCCCAAATTGGCACAACGTAGATTTTCTTCTGCACTCTTTATATTCTTTCTAGCCATGTTTAGCTTCTTCTGTGCTTCCTTTACGCGGAATTGACTCTGTGCAACTTGCAATCCAATCTTATCGCGGGCATCACTTAATTCCAGTGTAGCCATATCGGTAGCTATACGCGATGCTCGCACTTTATAGCTGCCTTCAAACCAGTTCCAAACCGGTACTCGCACCATGACTCCCAACGTCCACATGCCTGAGAATTTATTTTCAAAGCCATTGAAGACATTTGGATTAGATATGAGATAACCACCGGTCAAGAGAACCTGCGGCAAATAAGCGGCACGAATCACCTTCGTAGCTTCCTTACTCAAATCTATTGAATTCTGAAGCATGCGTAATTCTGGACGAGATTGGTCGAGTTGTTCCTTCTCCATTGTCGGCGCAAACTCGTCAACACTCAAGCTTTCCTTGCCTTCATCGGCCAAAACGATTTCCTCATCCAATGGAATACCACAGAGTTGGCATAGCAACATCTTAGCCAAAGACAGCCCGTCTTCTACCTGCATCACCTGCATATCGGCTTCATTCTCACGAACATCGACCTTCAATCCATCAGCCTTGGTTGCTACCCCTGCCTTGATCATCTTGTGGACATCGGAATCAAGCTTTGAAACAAGCTCATGATAGCTCTTCGCCAATTTGTGCTTTTGACGGAGAGACACCACTGTCCAATAAGCCTGATCTATATTATATAAGGTAGATTGGGTGACAACATCAGTATTATTGAGTGCCAATTGCTCACTAATACGAGCCATATTGTTAGCCGCAACGATAGCTCCACCCATATAAAGAGGTTGACGAACCATCACCGCACCGGCAAAAATATTGTGCGTATTAGTTTCAAAAGCATCTCGAATACTGCTTCCCAACTGGTTTCCCATTTGCGCTAAAGCAGGCGACAGTTGCCCCAAGACACCAGAGAGCTGTTGAGCTACGGCCGGTGAAATAACACCTTGCTGCACCAATGTCGTTGCTAAGTTTGTGAGATTACCTCCTACCCCCGCAGTTACAGTAGTTCCTAAATTGCCCAAGGCAGACTTCTGGTCTTTATTCAATAGAGACACTTCGCGACTGGTATACTCATAACCACCTAGCGCATCCACCTTCGGTAGATACTTAGTACGCGCTGCTTTCTTGATATTCGCGGCCACCTGTTGCTTCAACTTCGAGACATTAAGCTGCTTATTGTTGCGCAATGCCAAGGCACGACAACTATCCAAGCTCAATATTCTCTGCGCTTCGGCCGGCGCAAGAATACCAACCCATAAAAATAAAGTTAGTAACTTCTTCATTATTTAAATGTAAAGTTCCTCGATCCTATCATATTTCCATCGGCAAAGATACTTACTGCATAAGTTCCACCTTCGAGTGCTTGAGACACATTCCAATAAAGAGTAATCGGCGTTTCCTGCCCACCATACTCTATAGTTTTTCTCATCGTACTCGTCAATGTCCGATTCTCATAGTTGAAGTTTCCACCTTCTCCAAGTGTAGAACCTGTTGGTGAGACGATTTTCACATAAACAGTCTTCGTCCCACTAGCCGCAGTCACATTCTTGGCCAAGCTGAAATTCACCTGAACAACGGTACATTTGCTCACCTTATCAGTAGTCTTTCCACGACGGTTTTTCAATATCATGTTAATTCCTGTAGCATCCAGCTGTGCAGCAATAGCGACTTTCTCCGACAGCGAAGCCTTCTCGGTACTCAGTCCTTCTATCTGTCGTGTCGCTTCTTCGTACTGTCCTCTGATATGAGTGTTCTCTGCTGTAAGGTTTTGATTCAGTCTATTCAGTGAATCTATCTCCATTACATAGCTCCGCAACACCTGTCTTACTGTGGCTAATTCGCGTTTCAAACGAGCAATCTCACGAGCATCAGAGCTCTTCACACTCTTCAACTCATCTAATAAGCGTTGGGTTTTCTCTTGCTCGGCGGTCAGTTGAGCCACAATAGAATCATTGGAAATCTGTGATTTCATCTCACTATACTGGTTGGCAAACTGTTGGTATTCGTTTTCCATTTCCTGTTTATCCAACTCAGCCAGCTCCTGCATCTCCTTATTTTGCTGTTGTTGGTTGTGCAAATTAATACCCAAATACACGATACCTGCCACAAGCAACAAAGCTATAATAATCAAAGGATAGAATATCTTTTTCATTTTGAAATTCGATTTCAATTCAACAGTTATGCAAATTTAGAGTTTTTATCTTAACTTTCCAAGGATTCTAGCTATTCAATCCCATAATATATTAAAAATTAGCATTTTTATGGAAAAAAGACAACTACATTAAATTTTATTTTGTACTTTTACCGGCGAAAATTGTAATCATTACTATTTTACACATTCAAATGAGTCTGACAAGGCATTGTCTAACTATATTTTATACAAAAATATCATGAAAAGAGATAGTTTCTTATATAGAGTTTACGACCTATACTACGACGGTTTTCGCCACATGACGTTGGGGAAAACACTTTGGGCTGTCATCCTCATCAAACTATTTATCATGTTTGCCATTCTCAAGGTATTTTTCTTTCCCAACTTCCTAGGCAAGAAAGCACCCAAAGGTCAAAAGAGTCAATTCGTCTCTGAACAATTAATCAATAGAGCCAAATAGTTAATAACACAATATTTATATACAAAGTATGGTAAATCAACTTTTAGACATCTCTGCCGCAACCATCGATTGGTCACGAGCACAATTTGCCTTGACGGCAATTTATCACTGGTTATTTGTTCCATTAACATTGGGCTTGGCTGTCATCATGGGCATTGTCGAGACCTGTTATTATCGAACCAGAAAGCGTTTTTGGCGCGATGCGGCTCGCTTTTGGCAGAAGTTATTCGGTATCAACTTTGCCATGGGTGTTGCCACCGGTATCATTCTTGAGTTCGAATTCGGTACCAACTGGAGTAACTACTCTTGGTTCGTAGGCGACATCTTCGGCGCACCATTGGCCATCGAAGGTATCATCGCCTTCTTCATGGAATCGACTTTCGTTGCTGTGATGTTCTTCGGATGGAAGAAAGTGTCACCGGGATTCCATCTCGCATCGACATGGCTTACCGGTCTTGGAGCCACTATCTCCGCATGGTGGATACTGGTTGCCAACGCTTGGATGCAATATCCCATCGGACAAACTTTCAATCCCGACACCATGCGCTTCGAGATGAACTCGTTCATCGACGTAGCCTTGTCTCCATTTGCAGTCGATAAGTTTTGCCATACCGTCACTTCGTCATGGATTATCGGTGCAGCTTTCACCGTCGCAGTGAGTGCTTGGTACCTCTTAAAAAAACGTGAACAGAAGTTAGCCATCGAAAGTATCAAGATAGGTGCTTGTGTTGGACTCATAGCTTCGCTACTCGCTGCACTTACCGGAGATAGCAGTGCTTACCAAATCAGTAAGGTTCAACCCATGAAACTGGCTGCAATGGAAGCATTATATAATGGTGGAAACGACCAAAGTCTGACCGTAGCTGCATGGGTAAATCCATTCCAACAGCCCGATTACACGACTCTACAAGAACCGCCTCTCCGTATTGCCGTACCAAATGCTCTGTCTTTCATGGCTACACGCGACTTCCACGGCTTTGTTCCCGGTGTTAACGAGCTCATCAACGGCTATACGAAACCCGACGGAACACGCGAACCGTCTGTCAAAGAGAAAATTGCCAGAGGCAAAATGGCTATTGCAGCTTTACAACAATATCGTGCCGGCAAGAAAGACGAGGGTACTAAAAAACTTCTAGCCGACAACATGCGCTACTTCGGATATGGCTATGTGAAGTCAGCCGACCAAGTAGTACCATTCATTCCTATCAATTTCTGGGCATTCCGCATTATGGTTGGTTTGGGTAGTTTGTTCATCCTACTCTTCGCCGTAACCCTGTTCTTTGTCTATCGCAAGGACATCAGCAAAGCCAAATGGTTGCTATGGGCTACCGTCGCAACTCTCCCACTCGCTTACATTGCCAGCGAATCGGGATGGATTGTTGCCGAGATGGGACGCCAACCTTGGACTATTCAAGACATGCTTCCTACATGGGCCGCAGTCAGCGACATCAATTCGGGTAGCATAGCCCTCACTTTCTTCATCTTCCTTGGTCTCTTCACCACTATGTTGGCAGTAGAAATCAGCATTCTCATCAAAGAGATTAAGAAAGGACCTGAGCATAGTATCACTGCTACAGAAGAATCTGCAACATCAACAACTATCTAAACTGAACAATTATGGACTATAGCATATTACAACATTATTGGTGGTTCCTTGTTTCATTATTGGGAGCACTGCTCGTTTTTTTACTCTTTGTACAAGGGGCAAATTCGCTGATATTCAGCCTCGGCAAGACCCCTGAAGAGCGTCGTATGGTCATCAATTCTACCGGACGCAAGTGGGAACTCACTTTCACTACACTGGTAACATTCGGTGGAGGCTTCTTTGCTTCATTCCCATTGTTCTATAGCACCAGTTTCGGTGGCGCTTATTGGCTATGGATGATTATTCTCTTCACCTTTGTCATGCAGGCTGTCAGCTACGAATTCCAAAACAAACTGGGCAACTTGCTCGGTATTCGTACATTCCAATGGCTGCTTGTCATCAACGGTATCTTGGCTCCGCTATTGCTTGGTGGTGCTGTAGCAACCTTCTTCGATGGTAGCAATTTCATTGTCGACAAGATGAATATCACCCAAGAATTACAACCGGTCATCAGCCGTTGGGCTAATCTCAGCCACGGATTAGATGCATTGCTCGACCCATGGAATCTTATTCTTGGCTTTGCGGTCTTCTTCCTTGCTCGTATGCTCGGCACGCTTTATATTATTAATAATGTGAACGATGAGAACATTCGTACCAATGCTCGCAAGCAATTATTGTATGCCACCGTCCCCTTCCTCGTGTTTTTCCTATCGTTCTTAGGCCGCACACTGTGCAAAGACGGTTTTGCTTACGACCCTGCTACAGGCATCATTGCCATGGAACCTTATAAATATCTACACAACTTTGTGGACATGTGGTATCTCACCATTATCTTCTTAGTGGGCGTGGTATTGGTACTTGGCGGTGTCATCGTTACTCTTTTGAAAAAAGATTTTATTCGCGGTATTTGGCCAACCGGCATCGGTGTCGTACTCGTTGTACTGGTTCTTTTCCTCATGGCAGGTTGGAACAACACAGCTTACTATCCTTCTAATGTCGACCTACAGAGTTCGCTGACCATTGCCAATAGCAGCAGTAGTCCGTTCACACTCAAAACCATGTCTATCGTTTCACTCTTCATCCCATTTGTATTAGCTTATATCGTAGTGGCATGGAGAGCACTCGACAAGAAAGAAATCACAAAAGATGAGGTATCACAAGGTGACGCTTATTAATTGAGACACAAAAAGTGATGGAGTTAAAGGGGAATCAAGAAGTGATGCCATATGCTTTGTCAGGAAATGTTCTTTCCACATTTGGCTTCGCAACTTCAACTCCTTAACTCCATCACTCCTTTTAGTATTATTCATAAATATATGAAACGACTTATTTATGCAATAGTACTTCTATTGCTTCCCCTATCACTCATGGCGCAGAATGATACTCTACGCCATGAAGTGCTTTTAGAAACGACCAAGGGTAATATTCGCATCGTACTCTACAATGAAACTCCTATTCATCGCGACAACTTCTTGAAGCTTGTGAAAGGAGGCTACTACGACGGTAATTTATTCCATCGCGTCATCAACCGATTCATGATTCAAACGGGCGATTCCACATCGCGTCACGCTGAACCGGGAGCCGAATTAGGACTTTATTCACCCGACTACACCTTACCGGCAGAGATACATTACCCACAATTATATCATAAACGGGGAGCAGTGGCTGCTGCTCGTGAGGGAGACGACGTAAATCCCGAACACCGTTCATCAGCCAGTCAGTTCTACATTGTCTTCGGGCGACGTTACAACGAAGATATGATTGACCAAGTACAAGCACGCCTTGACCAATCCACTAAAGGCAAAATCATCATTCCGTCCGAACTCCGTGAGGCATATTTCCGCAAAGGTGGCACGCCCCATCTCGATGGACAATACACCGTATTCGGTGAAGTCGTGGAAGGACTCAACATCGTTGAAGAGATTCAAAACACAGAAACCGACAAGAACGACCGCCCCTTACAAGACATCGCCATCGTTCGTGCCACAGTAGTAAAGTAGAGATAGAGATACTATCTTAGCAGTGAAACCGCTGCAGTATTAATAGCCGATAGTTAGAGCAAAGCGTATAACTATCGGGATAAGGGACTACGTAAAGCCCAGAGTACCTATTGGTACTTTGGGCTTTACAGATTTATACCGAAGAACGGAAGCACATAAAAAGTTATAAGCATTTGCCTTAATCTCCCATTAACTCCTTACCTCCTGATAATCTAAAAAGATATGCTTTCCTTATTCCGCCATTTTCAAATCCCAACAACTCACAAACTTAATACTAAAGAACTTATTGTATTCTGCTGCAAGGGTTTCGCAGCAATGCTGCAGAAGCCAAACAAGATTGCTGCAAAAGCGAGGCAGCAAGCTTGCCAAGCCATTGCAGTAAGCGGAGAGTAAGAAGTGAGTTATGTGAAGAAGGTTATTTGAGTTAACAAGTAGACAAGATACAAGATAATAAGTAGACAAGATATGAGTTGACAAGTTTATAAAATAAGGTGTTAAAGCGAGTAGAAAACAAAAAGACAAAGAAAGTTTCGCTATTTAAGAAACTCCCCCTATCTTTACCACACAAAAGATATGAATAAAATGTGGGCTTTACTTTTCTTATTGCTTCCAATCATAGGATGCAGTTATGTGGGATGGCATGTGTGGATGATGCTGCCTTATAGTAATCTGCTAAAGAGTATCATCATCACCTGTATGATATTGTGCTTCTCCCTACTCTTTCTTAATATCCTCATAGGGCTGGATAAAATGCCACCGACCGTGGCACGCTTCATGTACGAAATAGGCACTTCGTCGCTCTTCGTACTCCTCTATCTGGTGATGATTTTTCTGGTACTCGACCTCGGACGAGCCGTCCATCTCGTCCCGGCATCATTCATTCAGAATAGCATACAAGGTTCGTTAACAGTACTAATCATCATGTCGGCAATTTTCATTTATGGCAATTTGAACTATTATCACAAGGTGCGTGTGCCTCTGAACGTCACTACCGAGAAGCCATTGCAGCGACCTTTGAAGATTGTATTAATGAGCGATCTACACTTGGGCTATCATAATACACGGACAGACTTAGCCAACTGGGTGAATAAGGTGAATTCCGAGCACGCCGACCTAGTCTTAATTGCCGGCGATATAGTCGACATCAGTGTCGAACCACTGCTCCGAGCCAACATGGCCGAGGAATTTCGCCGACTCCAAGCGCCTGTCTATGCGGCATTGGGCAACCACGATTACTATGCAGGCGAACTAAAGAGCGAGCAATTCTATCGCGATGCCAACATTCATTTGCTACAAGATAGCAGCATTGTCTTCAAAAACGAACTAACAATTATTGGTCGTGACGACCGTACCAACAAGCATAGAAAGGCGTTGAAAGCTCTTGTTGCCACAACCAACCAGTCTACCTACACCATCCTACTCGACCATCAGCCCTATCATTTAGAGGAAGCCGAACAGGCAGGAATAGATTTTCAATTCAGTGGACACACCCACTACGGGCAGGTTTGGCCTATCAGTTGGATAGAAGATATCATTTATGAAGATGCTTTCGGCCCATTGACAAAAGGTAAAACCAAATACTATGTAAGTAGCGGCATGGGCATTTGGGGAGGTAAATTTCGCATCGGAACGAGGTCGGAATATGTCGTTTTGACCTTAACATCGGTTAAATGATAAGAAAAAAACATCCTTATCGTCTTCGATACAAAAACAAATCTTTATCTTTGCATTCTAATTTCTCAATTGAAAAGAATAAATATAGCGAATAAAAAGATTTTGTTTATGGCATACGAACAATTAAAGTTAAAGAATCAGGTCTGCTTCAGACTCTATACAGCTAGTCGACTCATCATTCAAGCTTACGAACCATTCTTCAAACAATTAGGCATCACGTACACACAATATTTGGTATTGATGGTTCTTTGGGAACAGGATAACCAACCGGTAAATGACATTGCTAAGAAACTAGTATTAGAGACCAACACGGTAACTCCACTCATCCAGCGCATGGAAAAACTTGATTTGGTAGTCCGCAACGTCGGTCCGGTGGATCGTAGACAGAAGATAGTGTCTCTCACCAAGAAAGGAAAAACAATGCAAGATGAATGTAAGGATTTCCCCGGATGCCTTATCAATATCTTCAATAACTACGACATTAGCATGGACGAATTGATGAAATTAGGCGACCAGCTAGACCGATTCATCAATCCAATTCTCGACCATCGCAAAAGCGAATTGGCAGAGGAGAAGACTAAATAAAATAATTTTCTTAGGTAAATGTATATTTGGGAGTTAACAGAAGTTAGTAGGAGATAATGGAAGATAATAGACATTTGTCCGCCACCTCCTATTAACTCCCTTTTAATCCTGCTAACTTCACAGTGGAATATTATATTTGGGAGTTAACAGAAGTTAGTAGGAGATAATGGAAGATAATAGCCATTTGTCCGCTACATCCTGTTAACTTCCTTTTAACTCCTGCTAACTCCCAACTTGAGCATACATGCGAAACTCGCATCAATCTACTTTTACAATCTTCGTGGGTGCCTGCTCTTTATTGCGACGATTGGTTACTGTCACCACAGCTTGAGCCAAATTGATAAATGCTTGTCCCGTCATGGTATCGATATTACAAGCAGCTGGCTTCCCCGCGTCGCCACTCTCGCAGATACTTTGTACGATAGGAATCTGCGCCAACAGTGGACATTGCATCTCTTCGGCGAGATTCTTACATCCATCTTTGCCAAATATATAATATTTGTTTTGCGGTAATTCGGCCGGCGTGAACCATGCCATGTTCTCCACCAAACCCAAGATTGGCACATTCACTTTGTCATTGCGATACATATCGATGCCTTTACGCGCATCGGCCAACGCTACCTTCTGAGGCGAACTGACTATCACTGCACCGGTAATAGACAGTGTTTGCAGTAGCGTAAGATGTATATCGCTGGTCCCCGGTGGCGTATCGAGGATAAAATAGTCTAGTTCTCCCCAGTCGGCATCAGCTATCAACTGCTTCAAAGCCGACGTCGCCATACCGCCACGCCATAGCGTTGCCGTATCAGGATCGATGAAAAAGCCGATACTCAACAGCTTCACGCCATACTTCTCAATGGGCTCTATGAGCGTACGACCGTCTTTCTGAACCGAATACGGACGCGCATCTTCAACACCAAACATCTTAGGTGCCGACGGACCGAAGATGTCGGCATCGAGCAAACCGACTTTATAGCCGAGTCGAGCAAGCGAAATGGCAAGGTTAGATGACACCGTACTCTTGCCCACCCCGCCTTTACCAGAACTCACAGCAATAATATTCTTAACTTGAGGGAGCAATTTTCCCACCTCCGGACGGGCTGCGTTCTTAAACTCAGTCTTGATTGTTACCTCCACATCCTTATCCACATGATAGTGTATAGCAGCTTCGGCAGCTTTCACTGTAGACTTTAAGAAAGGGTCGGTTTCGCGTGGAAACACGAGTGTAAATTCGACTTTCATGCCGTTGATGCGCACATCATCGGCCAACATTTCACTTTCTATCAGATTCTTTTTGGTTCCGGGATAAACCACGGTAGCCAATGCATCTGTTATTAATTTAGGATATAATGTCATCATTCTAATGTTTTTGTTTACTTTGCCATATCTTTGCTACTGCGCTTCGTGCGATGATAGCTACGATACTCATCAAGCGGAATCTCTATATCTGGCTCAACGAGTGGGACTGTATGGGGCAAATGGAATTGGAGATAACGGATATTAAGTCCTCGCTCTATCCACATCGACTCGTAATAAGTCTGTATCGTAAGGATAGGCTGACCCACCAAATAAGCAGGAGTATCATGGTATAAGTCTTCCGTACATACTTCTACGGGCAGTTGATTGCGCTCCACCATATACTTGGTATAAGTAAAGAGGAAGTTGGAATCGGTCTTTAAGTGAATCAATCCTCCATCTACGAGGAAACGACGGTATCGCTCCATAAAGAAGGTAGAGGTCAATCGCTTGTGTGGATTCTTCATTTGAGGGTCAGAAAAAGTAAGCCATATCTCTTGCACTTCGTCTTGGTCGAAGAATCGATCAATGATTTCGATGCTGGTACGGAGAAATGCAACATTAGGCAATTGCTGTTCGAGAGCTAGCTTTGCACCTGTCCACATGCGCGAACCTTTAATGTCTACACCGATAAAATTGACGTTCGGAAAGAGTTTACCCAGTCCTACGGTATACTCACCTTTGCCACACCCCAACTCCAAGACGATAGGATTGTCGTTGTGGAAATACTCTTCGCGCCAATGACCTTTCATGGTAAACGGCACATTATCGACCACAGAGAATGGATATTCAAAGACGTTAGCCATCTCCTTCATCTCTGCAAACTTTGCTAATTTCCCTTTTCCCATTTGTAATATCCTCTTTTTATTTAGGACACAAAGGTACAATAATTATTTTGAGAGTGCAAAGAAGCCCCCTCAAACCAAACAACAAAAAGACAGTTCTAGCTATTTAATCGCTGATACTTGCTCCATCTTCCTTTACGGCATCTTCATAAAAATGAGCCATAGCCGTCTGCACATAAGGGAATAAAAATATAAATCCCAAACCAAGTGTTATAAAAGAAAGTATCAACCATCCTATAAATGAGAGAAGAAGTAGAAACAATGCCATCTTTCTACCATCCATCAAGCGCATACTTTCTTTGATAGCCTGCTCTCCATTCATTTCCGGATGGTCTAGAAGTACGAATTCCGTCAAAGCGTAAGAAAAAGACTTGTAGATTCCCGGTACTATCAAAAGCAAGGTCCATAAGAATATGTATACATTCTTTAATACGATAGCAAGGAGTATACGCCCATAATCAGAAAAGCCATCAAATAGATTTTTTACACCTAAATTTTCACCTCTTAGCATTCTCAAGAAGAACACCTTGAATGCCCACGATATAGGGATTAATATCAAAGCAGCAAAAATATTGCTAGTAAGCTTTGACAATTTACCACCAAACGAAAATGCAATCTGTATCCCACCTTGAAACAGCAAAGAGATGAGCAAGACAACAATCGTTACAATAACAGCTTTTCCCCAATTGTTTTCGAGCGAAGCCAAGGCTCGATTGCGATAATTACTGAGTGAATCCATGAATTTAATTATTAATTAGTATAACAAAGAATGGCATGCCAAGCTCTGCTCAACATGCCTTTAAATCTATTTCTTTATTCAATGACCACGGTTGTCCAACCGTGCTTATCCTCCACCGTACCATACTGGATACCGCGAAGTGTATCGTAAAGTTTCTTAGACCACGGTCCCGGTTGGTCACCGAAGTTATATACTTTACCTGTATCGAGATCATCAAGATGCGATATTGGCGAGATGACAGCAGCCGTTCCACAAGCTCCAGCTTCCTCAAATGTATCGAGTTCCTCTTCCGGAATAGGACGCCTTTCCACCTTTAATCCCAAGTCTTCTGCTATCTGCATCAAGCTCTTATTGGTGATGGAAGGCAGTATCGAAGTCGATTTTGGAGTGACATATGTATTGTTCTTGATTCCAAAGAAATTGGCTGCACCACACTCATCCACATATTTCTTCTCCTTAGAGTCTAGGTAAAATTCGCTGGCATAGCCTTTTTGATGTGCTATCTGGTTGGCTTTCAATGACGCAGCATAGTTTCCACCTACTTTATAAATACCTGTACCCAGAGGCGCAGCACGGTCATAATCACGAATAATCACGTATGGATTGCTGGCAAAACCACCCTTGAAATAAGGCCCTACAGGCGTTACAAATATCAAGAACATATATTCGTCGGCAGGATGTACACCCACTTGTGCACTCGTACCAATGAGCAATGGGCGAATATAAAGCGTTGCCCCACTCTCGTAGGTAGGTATATACTCTTGATTAAGACGTACAACCTTCTTCACCATTTCTTCAAAAAGCTCGGTCGGAACCTCCGGCATCATGATACCACGACAAGTACTTTGCAAGCGAGCGGCATTCTCTTCCATGCGGAAAACACGCACTTTACCATCGGGACAACGATAGGCTTTCAAGCCCTCGAAAGCTTCTTGACCATAATGTAAACAGGTGGCAGCCATGTGAAGTTTCAGATATTCATCGGAGCAAACTTCCACTTCACCCCACTTGCCGTTACGATAATTGCAGCGGACATTGTAGTCTGTTGGTATATAACCAAAAGACAGATTAGACCAATCCAAATCTTTCATAATGTCAACGAATTTAATATATTATGTTATAACTTTCCACAAAAGTAACAATATTATCTTTCATTCGCAACAACACACTCTCCTTTTTTCTACAATATCGATACTTATGAGGCATAGAAAAGGGGACTTTCATCATCAAGTAACGACATATATGGCTGCAATCTTACCAAATAGTCTATTCAGCTACTCAACAATTAACTCACTGCAGGGCTTCGCCAGCAATGTTGCAAAGCCCATTCAGCCATGCTGACTAGCCTAGGCAGCGATGCTGGCGAGCCGGTGCAGCAAGATAAGTCCATAAGTTGTTGAGTTAATAAGTAATTGAATAAGCCTTTAAGTTCATCAGTTTACTAGCTTTTCCTTATCTCTTTTTCCCCCTCATTCCCCTTTTGGGGAAAGAAGGGATGGGACTTTTCCTCTTAAAAGAGAAGCTTCTTGGGGATGAGATTTCAGAGATTGAAGCTATTAATCCGCTGCATTGTAGTCGAACGTCAAGCTAGTTGGCGACGTCTTACCGATGAAAACTTTCTTCCACACATAGTTTATCCTTCCATCTTTCTCGCGAAGTACCGCAACTTCCGTACTGTCGTTGATGGCAAAAGGAATCGTATACCGGGCATTGGCCTGAGTGGCTTCGTAGCTCTTATCGGGTTTATATAAGAATTGACGTTTGCCATTCTTGTCTTTCACATAGAATCCCGCGGACGGCCTTACAGTGATTCTAAATTTGTTTTGGGTATCGTCTTTCGCACTGAATCCAGTCAGAGTCACGTCTATCTTACGATATTCTGGAACCAAACACGCTAATTGCTCTACAGGATCCGGACGTTCTCCATACAACTCTATACTATATTTCTCGTCTTCCGGTATCAGGTACTTATCTTTTGGGAGACAACTTACATCGGCTGTCAATTGATAAAAGGACTCACTTCTCTTCTTAAGAAGTGAGTCTTCATCAGCTCTTACATAGATTTTCAGCCGATAATTACCATTTTGATCGGTCTTGGTTTCACCCTTTTTACGAGTCTTGCTATATAGATAATATCTATCGATGAAGTAAGCTTGCAGCTTAACGTCTTTGATACCGATACCTTCTGAATTGACTATACGCCCGTTGAAGACCACCGCATTCTTCTCATCAGGAAAACCATTGTCTTCCTCTTCCTCGTGACAAGCAGTCAATAACAGACTGCAAACGAGCATTACTAGCAAATTAAAGAGTTTTTTGTGTAAGTTTTTTTTACCGATTCCATGTCTCATTGGTTAGTTAGTGTTTTGATATTATCATATTCTTTCGTATGTTGCAAAAGTATAAAATCTGTCTGATATTTTGTCGTTCTATTCATGAAATAAAATATAATATAGCAGTTTTTCACATAGTAAAAGCCTCTTTTCTTTTGCTTCGCTACAGATTTCTTGTATCTTTGCATAATATATTATACACTTCTGAATAAAATATTATTCGGTTTCCACATTCAATCAAGACTTATTGGGAATCGATTTTTAAGCATCACGATATGAAGAAATATTTGTTAGCTCTCATCACGATGATTACTTTATTTCCCTTTGTAGGAATGTCAGAGAGTTATGTGTCGCTTTGGAAGAAAGTGGCTGCGGCTGAAAAGAAGGATTTACCCAAGACGCAAATCTCGATACTCAATGTAATTGTGGATAAAGCTACGGCTGCCGGAGACTACGGACAACTCATCAAGGCACAGTTGAAAATGGCTGATGCCGAGACATCTATATCGCCCGATTCCCTAAAGAAACACATCGTACTGCTAGAAACAAAGCAAAAGAAAGCAGAAAGGAAGAATCAGGTGCTAGCCGATGTCTATGCCTCGGTGCTGGGACATATCTATAAAAACTATGAAACACAGGAAGAACATGAGCGTATCAGCAAAGAGTATTACGAGAAATCTATGCGCCATCCGGACTTGTTGGCTCATCAATTGGCGAAAAACTACGAACCGCTCGTGGTAAAAGGTTACGATAGCAACATCTTCTATGAAGATCTATTACATGTCATTGGCATGGAAGCTGAGGCTTATCAACAGCTACACGATTATTATAAAGCGCATGGAAACAGGGCCGCAGCGTGTATCTGTGCCTATCTCATCACCCAAAAAGACCGTCGGGAAGACGTGGCATTAGCACGTAAATCGCACTATCTACAAACCCTCGACTCTCTTATCTACGAATACCATGACCTACCCATGGCCGGCGAAGTGGCTATTGAGCGCTATAATTTCATGGATAAGGCAATAGACACATCGGTAAAAGAGAAAATCAACTACATCAACTATGCACTCAGCCGCTGGGGAACTTGGCCACGTATGAATATATTACGCAATGCCAAAACACGTCTCACCCTACCCTGCTTCTTGGTAGATATGGGAAAAGGAGTTCAGATACCCGATAAGAAACGTACGGTTGCCATCCGCAGTATCACCAATGTACAGCAGTTGAGGATGACGGTAACGCGATTGGATTATACCGGCTATGTAGAGTTAGAGGCTGATGACGAAGACGATTATACCGAATTGCGTAAGCATCTACAGCTAGATACACAGAAGACTATTACTCATAGATACATCGGACTGCCTGCTTATAAGGTGACAAGCGACTCTATGACGATAGAGGGACTAACAAAAGGCGTGTACTTGATAGAGTTTACAACTGACAATACTAACATCGCTGTCGAGCGTGCCTTACTCCATGTGAGCGATATACATGTGATGTCCGAGGTATTACCCAACCATCAAATCAGGCTTGCCGTGGTAAGTGCTACTACCGGTCAACCAATTCCGGGGGCAAAGGTGAAACTAGTTACTCATCCGGATTTCGAAGAAAAGACTGATATACAAACGGTTGTTTGCAACGAGAAGGGAGAGGCAATGGTCTCTTATTCGAAGCGCATGCCCGACTGGATTCACGCTTATACCGATGAAGACAAGTACTGTCCGGAGACAAAATTTAACGGTTACTTCAACTATACCAATCATAAGGGAACAAGCGAGACGGCTCAATTGCTCACCGACAGAAAGATTTATCGTCCCGGGCAAACGGTGCATGTGGCCGCAATCGTGTATAACAACATCGCTCATACAGAGACAAAGGCTATCGCCGACAAACAAGTGACACTCTCTTTGTACGATGCCAATAGCAAGAAAGTGGCTTCGCGCGACGTGAAGACCGATGCCTTCGGTACCGCCTCGACCGAATTTACGTTGCCATCTACAGGTTTGACCGGGCGATTCTCGGTGCGTGCAAACGTAGATTATGCCTATACAGATTTCTCGGTAGAAGAATATAAGCGCCCCACATTTGAAGTTTCATTCGATAAGGTAAAACAAGTTTACCACAGCGGAGACACGGTGAGTGTACAAGGGAAGGCACATACGTATGCAGGAATATCCGTACAAGGAGCTCAAGTGGCATACTCTGTGGTACGTCGTTCGGCTTTCAGGTGGTATCGGTCAGAACGTTCAGATCAGACTATCAAGAGCGATACTACTGTAACAACGGACGATGGAACTTTCAAAATAGAGGTTCCGATGCAGTTGCCTGAAGAAGGCGACATAAACACACCACGCTATTACTCGTACGAAATACAGGCGAAGGTAACCGACCTGAACGGTGAAAGCCATACGGGCGAGACACGTTTGCCACTCAGTAATCGCACGTCGATATTCACAAATAATCTCCCACAGAAGATAGAAAGCGACAGTTTAAAAGCCATTACTTTCAGTTACTTGAATATATCGGGCGAACCTGTGGCTGGGAAAGTATACTTCAAGATTGATGACATGTCGATGTCGGGGCAGGCTAACGAGCCTATCAGCGATTCACGTATGACGAAATTGAAGTCGGGTTTGCACGTGTTGAAGGCTATATGTAATGAAGACACATTGGAACAAAAGTTCGTGGTCTTCTCTGTGAAAGACAGGAACCCCGTTATACCTACTCACGATTGGTTCTATCAGAGTGCCAATACATTCCCTAAAGATGGTAAACCGGTATATGTGCAGATAGGGTCGAGCGATCCCGACCAATATATATTGTACACCATGTTGAGTGATGAGAAAGTGTTGGAAAGTGGCGTTATCAAGCAAAGTGAGGCGCTGAACACACGCGCCTTCCGCTATCAAAAGGAATGGGGAGATGGCATTTTACTTACTTACGCATGGGTGAAAGACGGTCAATGCCATACACATAGAGCAGAAATTAGCCGAGCTTTACCCGACAAACGCTTACAGGTGGAGTGGAAAACATTCCGTAACCGTTTGATTCCGGGGCAAAATGAGGAATGGACATTGACCATCAAGCACCCCGATGGCAAGGCTGCAAATGCACAATTAATGGCAACGATGTACGACAAAAGCCTTGACCAAATACGTAAAAACAAGTGGAATTTCTCACCATTACTGTATCTGAACCTGCCTAACACACGTTGGCAGACAATCGATTTCAACGACATATCGATGTATGGGGAGCTACCCATGCGGGCATTACCGGAGAAAGAGTTCAACTTCTCGCACTTCGATAATGGGGTGTTTAATTTAGATTATGGTTTTAGGGCAACCATGCCTTACTACGCTTTTGCCGCAACAAAAACACGATCGGTGATGGTCGGCTCTGCCATAACAAAGGCAGAAAGGTTGATGAAGAGCAATGATGCACTTGAAGGTCAGGTTGCCGGAATTCAAATCCTTGAGACGCCAAAGGCTCAGGAAGAGGAAAAAACCGCGAAGACTACGACTCAACTACGCGAGAACCTCAACGAAACAGCTTTTTTCTATCCTGCTTTAACGGCCGATAAGAACGGAAATGTAAACGTAAAATTCACCCTTCCGGAGAGCGTAACCACGTGGAAGTTCATAGGATTAGCACACGATTCCGATATTAAATATGGCATATTGGAGGACGAGGCGGTAGCTCAAAAGACCGTAATGGTACAACCTAACATGCCAAGATTTTTGCGTCAAGGCGATAAGGGAGAAATCAATGCACGTCTGTCTAATACTTCTGATAAGGCTGTAAAGGGCAAAGCGACGCTGCAAATTATCGATCCAGAGACGGAGAAAGTGCTTACCGAAGTGGTAAAAGACTTCAATGTGGAGGCTAAAAAGACAGCTAACGTTAACTTCATCGTAACTCCTAAGAATTTCATGGAAGGTCGAGGCCTCAACTCTTCATTGTTGATTTGCCGTACAATGGTAGAAGGTCGTGGCTTCAGCGATGGCGAACAGCACTATCTACTCATCATGCCTGAGCAGGAAATAGTTACCAATACGTACGCTTTCTCACAAATAGGAGCAGGTGTAAAAAACGTGGATTTGACGAAATTAGCACCTATCGACAAGGATGTGAAGTTGACTATAGAGTATACCAACAATCCAGAATGGTTGATGATACAGGCATTACCCACCGTCAGCAACACACGTGACGACGACGCTATCAGTTTAGCGGCTGCCTATTATGCCAATAGTTTAGCAACAAATATTGTATATTCAGACTCTGCTATCAGCCACGTCATCAAGCAATGGAAGATAGAAAACAACAGCCAACAGAAGAGTAAGCTGATGCAGAATGAAGAATTAAAGACGCTGGCATTGGATGAAACGCCATGGTTGACAGATGCTAAGAACGAGACGGAGCAACAACAGTTGCTTGCTGACTACTTGGATGAGTCGCAATTGGAGAAACGCCAGACCATCGTATTGAAAAAATTAAGCGGTCTGCAGAACCCCGATGGCTCATGGAGTTGGTGGCCCGGCATGCGAGGGAGTCGTTATGTGACGGCCGAAGTGACCAAGATGCTGGCTCGTCTCTGCACTGTGACACTCGACCAAGAGGCTTTTAGGCTTATCACAAAGTCTATTACGTATTTGGATAAAAAGCTCCAAGAAGAATACGACTATATGATGGCGGAACGAAAACGCGGTGTTAAGATAGATGAGCCGAGCGAAATGACAATAGAGACACTCTATATCAAGTCGCTGTTGAAAAACCTTGGACGCCAAGGAGGAGAAGCACAAGCTTACATGTTGAAGCAGATTGCCGCCTCATCGGCCGATTATACCATCTATGGAAAGGCCAACACAGCCGTCATTTTGGCTCGAAACGGATATAAGAAACAGGCAGAGACCAATCTCAAGAGCCTGAATGAATACAGTGTTTATAAGGAAGAAATGGGACGATATTACGACTCTAGAAATGCTTACTACAGCTGGTTCGACTACAAGATTCCTACAGAGGTAGCTGCCATAGAAGCTTTCCATTTGCTTCATCCCACTGAAAAGCAGACTATCAACGACATGCAACGCTGGCTCTTGCAATGCAAACGTACCCAAAGTTGGGACACTCCCATCAATGCTGTTAATGCTATTTACGCATTTACACTTGGCTCTAATCCTGCCAAAGGGCTATCCGCATTCAAGATAGACGCTACACCTGCCACACTCTCCATTGATGGTACAGCGCTCGAAGCAAAGCCTTCGACTGCAACCGGATATGTGAAAATGATGAAAGAGGGCAAAACGATGAAGACATTCACGGTTGAAAAGCAGGGCGAAGGCACTAGTTGGGGTGCACTATACGCCCAATTTACCCAAAACACAATAGACATCCAAGCTGCAAGTATGGGTATTCAGGTGAAACGAGAAATCGTTGCTCCCCGGTCTACCCCATTGAAAGTAGGCGACAAGATAAAGATTCGTATCACGATAATTGCCGATCGTGACTATGACTTTGTACAAGTACAAGATAAGCGTGCCGCCTGCCTAGAGCCTGTCAAACAACTTAGTGGCTATCGTTGGGGCTATTATTGTGCCCCACGCGACAATACTACGAACTATTATTTTGACCAATTGGCTAAAGGCACACACATCGTAGAAACCGAATACTACATCGACCGTGCCGGCGAATACCAAACAGGGCTGTGCACTGTACAATGTGCTTATGCTCCCGAATATAGCGGACGAGCTACGGACAAATCCCTACATATTAAATAAGAAAACAAGCGAATGAATAAAAAAACAATGATAACAGCGTTGTTCATGATAGCCTCTTTAGGTCTTCAGGCACAACAGATTACCGCTGATCGTAATGAGTTGAACATGGGACAGGTGCTCTTTCGTACTCCCTCAACAGTGGAATTCAAACTAAAGAATACAGGAACGACAGAATTACGAATAGAAAAAGTACTGTCGGATTGTGGTTGTACACAAGTAAAATTCCCAATCAACGGCATCGCACCCGGTGCAGCATTCAGTGTAAAAGCTACTTACGATGCCAAGCAACTGGGACATTTCCAAAAACAGATTGGTATCTATGCAGCTGGTGGAACGACTCCTACCATGCTCACTTTAAAGGGTGTCGTGGTGGCACAATTGACCTCTTTTGCCGGAACATATCCCATTGAACTCGGCCAATTGCACACCGACATTGGCGATATAGAGTTCGACGACGTGAATAGAGGGGATACCCCGATTCAGAAGATACATATTTATAATAGCACCGATCGCACGGCTGAGCCGGTCATGATGCATTTACCGAACTATCTGAAAGCCGAGATTGCTCCATCGCGCATTGCTCCGGGACATACTGGAGTGGCTACCGTGACACTCAATTCACGTTTGGTGCGCGATTTAGGACTTAATCAGACAACTATTTACCTAGGCTTTATGCCCGGTGATAAGGTGTCTGAAAACAAAGCAATATCTGTTTCTACAGTGTTATTGCCTGACTTTAACCAACTAAATTCGGTCTTCAAGAAAGGCAATCCAGTCTTCTCAGCCTCTGCCACAACACTTAATTTGGGTAGTTTCCAAGGACGGAAGCGTTTGAAAGGAGTCATCGAAATTGAGAATAAGGGAAAAGCTGTACTCGACATTCGGCAGTTACAAATGTTCACCGCCGGCATAGAAGTGGCGCTGAACAAAACCAAGATTGCTCCCGGAGAGAAGACGAAACTCAAGATTACAGGCGTGGCTGGCCTGTTACGAAAGGTTCGTACCAAACCACGCGTATTGATGATAACCAACGACCCAAAACATTCGAAGGTGATTATCAATATTGATTACAAACTATAGAAAGAAGTTACATGTTACAAATAGAAATAGATAATGGCAGTGGATTCTGTTTTGGAGTCACCACAGCCATCCAAAAAGCCGAAGAAGAGCTGGCTTCCGGCAAGACACTTTACTGTCTTGGCGATATTGTACACAATGGGATGGAAGTGGAACGCTTGCACGAGCGTGGCCTCATTACAATTGATCACGACCAGTTGAGCAACCTTCATGATGTAAAAGTGCTACTCCGTGCCCACGGAGAACCGCCCGAAACCTATGAGATAGCACGGCGTAACAACATCGAAATCATAGATGCTACCTGTCCCGTGGTACTACAATTACAGCGCCGAATCAAGAGACAACACGATAACAACGAAGACAATGCGCAGACTGTTATCTTTGGAAAAAATGGTCATGCCGAAGTTTTGGGACTTGTTGGACAAACCCATGACAAGGCCATTGTGATAGAGAAGTTTGAAGATGTGAAAAAGTTGGACTTCTCACGCGACATCTATCTGTACTCACAAACAACAAAGAGTCTCGACGAATTTCACCGAATCATCGACTACCTACAGACTCACATGCAAGATGGAGCAACCTTTAAGAGCTTCGACACCATCTGCCGGCAGGTGGCCAATCGCATGCCCAACATCGCCACATTTGCCACACGCCACGATGTTATCCTCTTTGTCAGTGGGCGAAAGAGCTCCAACGGCAAAGTATTATTCAAGCAATGCCAGAATATCAATCCCAACAGCCATCAAATAGAACGAGCCGAAGAGATTGAAATGAGTTGGTTTGAAGGTATCAAAACTGTCGGTATATGTGGTGCAACAAGCACACCGAAGTGGCTGATGGAAGAATGTAGGGACTATATTCTACGACACTTAGAAACGAAATAAACACAAAAGAGCGAGATATAGCCTATCAAACTATATCTCGCTCTTTCCTCATTTGTCGATATTATGTATAAAAGAAAAGAGGTTAACTCGTTGTATTGACAACTTGTTAACCTCTTTCTTGTTGGGATACTCGGACTCGAACCAAGAATGACAGGACCAGAATCTGTAGTGTTACCATTACACCATATCCCAATTTATTCGCAACTCAAAAGTCCATTTCCGAATTGCGATGCAAAGGTATGCGTTTTTTTTGAATCCGCAAAATTTTCATTCAACTTTTTCATTCAGTTTGTTTGGGGTAGAGTCAAACGCAGAGTCAACCAGCATCATATTCACCAACGAACTAACATATCGCAAATCTACTCATAGAAGCACTTTGTTAAACAAATACAAAAAAGCTTGTAAAAAAGAGATATTTACGTATTTTTGTAGTTCAAAAAAGCCCTGACACAACTGCAATTCATTTAAAATAGTAAACACAATATATCATGAAAAAACTAAAAATCGCCAGCATCATATCAGCTTTTTACTTGTTACCATTGGCTGGACATGCTCAAAAAGTAACCGTTACCGTCACAAACGAATTACCTACACAACGACAAGAGCTCGTGGAAGTATCTTACGACAGCATCGTCAAGCACATCACTCCCGGACAATACGAGTCTATCATCGTAAAAAATGCATTTGGACAGCAGATAACATACCAAATTACACATGACAGGAAACTCCTTTTTGATGTAGAAATCTTGCCTCTTGGCAAAGCCATATTCACGGTTGAGAAAGGTATTCCCCACCCCATGAAAGCATGGGTATATGGGAAATTCTACCGCGAGCGAGTAGATGACATTACATGGGAAAACGATAGAGGTATCTATCGCGTATACGGACCGGCACTACAAAAGACCGGCGAACGCGCTTTCGGTATTGATGTTTGGACGAAAAATACATCTGAGCTTGTCGTCAAAGACCGCTACACGCAGGCCTTAGACGGTACGACCCGCCAACAAAAACTCCTCAGAGAGGGGAAAAAGGAACAAGCCGAGGCTATCAGATTGGCTACAACGTTCCACTTAGACCAAGGAAACGGTATGGATTGTTACAATGTTGGTCCGACATTAGGATGTGGCACCCCGGCTCTTATGAGCAAAGGCGAACTCATCTTCCCCTATTGTTTCAAAGACTACGATATACTAGACAACGGTCCATTGCGCTTTACACTGGCTCTCACATACGAGACCAAGAAGATCGGTGACAACGACCAAGTGACCGAACATCGCATCATCAGCCTTGACAAGGGCTCCAACTATAATAAGATGACAGTGTGGTACGACGGTCTACAAAAGCCTATGGACATGGCAGCCGGCATTGTAGTGCACTCTACCGACAAACACGACATGATGTTAGGTAAGGACTACCTATTATATGTAGACCCTACGGATGCACCGGAGAAGCATAACTTCCAGATCTATACAGGCATCCTGTTCCCTCAAAGTGCCCAAACAAAGTATCTCCCCAAGACCAATAGCGACAAAGGATATGAAGGCCATGTAGTAGGTATCGTGAAGAAATTGCAGAACAATGCACGTTATACCTACTATTTCGGTAGTGCATGGAGTAACTACGATGTCCGTACACAAACCGAATGGCAACTCAGAAGTGAGGAATATATGGCCGCTTTAAAGAGCCCACTCAAGGTTGTCATTCACTAATTACGCAGTTCACTACATGAAAAGACTCTCTCTCCTATTCCTATCAATACTCCTATTAGCAACATCGCTATCAGCTCAAAACATCACTTTCAAGCATTTGATGCCTGAGAACGGTTTGTCGCAAGTATCTGTAAATAGTGTCTGTGTAGACTCATTGGGCATGATATGGATTGCAACACGCGAGGGATTGAATTACTATAATGGTAAGACCATCACCGTATATCGCAAAAAGAAAGGGGAGCCACATTCGCTTTTTTGTAACACCGTAAGCCGGGTTATATCCGACGGACACAGAAGACTATATCTGCAATGTACCGAAGGACTGGCCATGATGGACATTTCTACCCGACGATTTAAGACCATCAATCACGCACCTGTAAGTGCTATCAAATTCAACAAACAATTATATGTAGGCATAGAGAATACCGTCTATACCTATGATCATGATCTCCAGCATACTATATTTACCGTTCTTCCCGATAATACCACCATCAGCAACATCGGATTCGACGGCCAAGGCAATATGCTGATTGGCACAAAAAACAGAGGGGTATACCGCAGAACAAAGCGTGGAAAGCTAGAACACATCATCCAAAGGGGAAGTATCATTGATATTTATACCGACAAAGAACGTGAGACGTGGATTGGTAGTTGGGCCGACGGCATGTATCGGATAAGCGCTGACGGGCGCATCAGAAATATAAGAGCAGAAGACCATACCGGCTTGCAGAGCAATTTTGTACGTACATTCTGCCAAGATAACTTAGGATATGTATGGATTGGTACATTCAGGGGACTACAGCGATTTGATAAAGGCAATGGTACTTTCCTACTCTATAATGCCGATGACAAGGCCGGGAGCCTGACAAATGCTTCTATTTGGAGTATAGCCAAAGACTCACAAGGTACACTATGGATGGGTACATACTTCGGTGGAGTGAACTATTTCAACCCGGAATATGAAATATACAACTACTTCAGAGAGGGCAAAAGCCCTGCTGACGGACTAAGTAGTCCTATCGTAGGAAGTATGACAGAAGATGACCAAAACCACATATGGATATGTACGGAAGGTGGCGGTCTTAACATGTACGATCGAAATACCGGAAAGATAAAATGGTTCTCGCTACCTTCTACCCCCAATAACATTGCACATAATAACCTCAAATCCATATACTACGACAGAAAAAGACAATGCCTGTGGACAGGAACACACTTGGGCGGTCTTAACAGAATGGACTTGAATTCAGGCAAAATAACCAACTATAGTCGCCGAGAGGGTGACTCTCACTCCCTACCCTCTAACATCGTAAGAGACATCGTGCCCTATGGCAACAAGCTGATACTCGCCACACAGAATGGAGTTTGCCTCTTTACGCCGGAGACTGGCAAGTGTACACCACTGCTGAAACGAAATAAATTCAGTAAGCATATATCGGTTATACCGTGTATTACCATTGATAAGAAGCAGCAACTTTGGATAGGAACAGAACGAGACGGTGTGTTCTGCTATGACATGAGGAAGCAAATGTTGTATTGGTATCGACACAATGAGCATAATCAACATTCGCTCAGTAGCAACAACATCAATAAAATCTACACCGACCGACAGGGAAACGTGTGGATATGCACATCAGGTACAGGTATAGACAGATACATTGCGCAGACCAACAACTTTGAAAATTATGATTCTAATAAGAACGGATTGGCAAGTGATTGTGTCTATTCCATCTGCGAATCGTCGGTATCCACCAACAAGATGTTGGTCATTACCAATCAAGGTTACTCCGAACTCAATCTCAAAGAAAAACATTTCCAAAACTTCGGAAGAGATAACGGATTCCCCTTATCGGCCGTCAATGAGCGTGCACTCTATGTAAGTAGAGACGGCCAAGTATTCTTGGGTGGTGTCAATGGAATGCTATTCTTCAACGAGAAACTGTTGCACAATATTTCAAAAAAATACAATATAGAATTTGGCAAACTCTTCGTCAATGGCAAAGAGGTGAGCCCTCAAGACGAAACAGGATTGTTAGAGCATGCATTGGAATACACTTCTAAACTTATACTGAAGAATAATGTGAAAATGTTCGCTATCGAGATAGCCAATTCAAACCACATAGAAGACAACCGTGCACGGCTAGTCTATCAGCTAGAAGGTTACTCTAAGACATGGAATGAACTGCATGAGGGACAATCGGTAGTAAGCTTCACCAACTTGAATCCGGGCAGCTATACCTTAATCTGTAAATCGTCGAGACCGGAGATACAAGCGGCAAAACTTGAGATTCGTATTCTACCGCCATGGTATAAGACATGGTGGGCCTATTTGGCATATTCATTTATTCTCTTTTTTATCATCTGGTATCTCACCAGCAACTATCTAGAACGTGTCAAGCTATACGCCTCTTTGAAGTACGAACGTAAACGAGCGTCGGACATAGAAGAGATGAATCAGTCAAAACTGCGATTCTTTACGAACATCTCACACGAGATACGAAACCCGCTTACGGTCATTATCGGGTTGTCGGAAAGTATGCTTGGTATGGACACGTTCAGTCCTAGAGTGTATTCAAAACTCCTCAGCATACACAAAAGTAGCATGCAACTAAGAGACTTTATCACGGAATTGCTCGACTTCAGAAAGCAGGAACAAGGCAAGATGGTGATACATCCCGTGGAATTGGACTTAACCTCACTTATTTACGAGACCTTCCTCATCTATCGGGAATATGGCGTAGCCAAGGGTATCGAAGTGAAATTGCAATGCGATGCGGAACATATTATTGCTAAGCTCGACTTGCTACAAATGAAAAAAGTAATCAACAATCTGTTGGCCAACGCCATCAAGCACACTCCACAAGGCGGAGAGGTGTCGATAGCACTATCTGCCAACGAAACAACTTTCACCCTATCTGTGAATAATCCGGGCAATCCTATTCCTACCGAACAAATAGAAAAGATATTCGACCGTTTCTATCAGGTAGAACAATTGGAATTATCATCACGCGAACTAGGCACCGGTATCGGACTGGCACTTGTCAAAGGTATCGTAGAATTGCATCAAGGAAAGATACATGTAACAAGTGACAAAGCCAACGGTACCTCTTTTATCATAGAAATTCCAAAAGGAGAGGTTACCGGACAACAGCAATTAATGGTTCAGACACTCCCTGTAGAGACCACCATGATAGCCGATAAGGAAGTAGAGCAAATCGTAGAAAAGCCCGAAGAGACTGCCACTATCCTTATTGTTGAAGACAACGAAACTCTCCTCACAATGCTTCTAGACTTATTCCGTCCTTATTATAAAGTGGTGACGGCACAAGATGGCGAACAAGGATTAGTCGCAGTCAAAGAGACGATGCCTGATATTGTATTGACAGATTTGGTCATGCCCAAAATGCTGGGTACCGAACTTTGTCGCTCTATCAAGCGTAATCCGGAGATATGCCATATCCCTGTGGTGCTGTTAACGGCTCGTACATCTGTCGACAACCAAGTAGAGAGCCTCAAGATAGGCGCCGATGACTATATCACCAAACCTTTCGTAGCTAGTATCTTATTGGCGCGATGCAATAATCTCATCAATAATCGTAGAATGTTACAGCAACGCTTCTCTAAATCAGCAGAACAACAGCCCGATATGCTAGCCACCAACGAAATAGATAAGCAGCTATTAGAGCGTGCACTCAAGTTGATAGAGGAAAACTACACCGATCCAAGTTTCAATGTAGACAAATTTGCACGCGAGATTGGTATGTCGAGAACAGCCTTATTCAACAAGTGGAAAAGCCTTACCTCAGACACTCCGATGAGTTTCATACAGTCTTACCGCCTGAAGAAAGCCGCCAACATGTTGAAGACAAGATCCAACCTTTCCATTGCAGAAGTAAGCGATAAAAACGGCTTTTCATCTGCTCGTTATTTCTGTAAATGCTTCAAAGACTTCTACCACATTATGCCTTCGAAGTATAGAACAGAAGATACTGATAATTAGGCAATTGTATTAATTTTGAGTCTTTTTGTACTTTTTCGTCACAGATATTTTTTGATACGCGCGAATAAAGAAGTAAATTTGCGATAACCATAATAACTTCACGCATAGATTCTAGCCAATATATAGGCTATGTCTTAAAAATATTAAAACCTAATACGAGGATTGATAACCTACCACTATCAAATAATCGTATCAAAATATCATTCTGTAATGATTCGGAGTCTAATTATCTTGTTGGCATTCATTATCAATTCCACCCCGTCTATGGCAAAGGATGTGGAGGTGAGACAATTATTGTCGTTTGAGAACAAGAAAGACTTAAGTGATATTCAAACCTCAAAATCAAAGGTCGAAATTTCATCTAACCACTTCAAGCATGGTGCTAACTCCATGCACTGGAAGTTTAAAGCGAATGGTGTACTGAGCCTCTCAAAGAATATCGAGTTTCAACCTAAGGACGTAACCGGCAAAGACACCTACCTCTCGGCATTCATTGTATGGGTTTATAATGAGAAACCACAGAATACACTGATTCGCTTTTCATTTCTGAAAGAAGGTAAGTCATGTTGTTCTTTTCCTATGAACATCAATTTTAAGGGATGGCGTGGTGTATGGGTATGCTACGAACGCGATATGGAAGGAACTCCTCAAATAGGGATGAACGAACTACGTGTAGAAGCTCCAAAGACTGCCGGCGACTTATATTTCGATCACATGATATTGGCAACCAAGGTAGATGCTCGTCAGCAAACTGCCGACATACAAGTACCTTTTGTCAATAAGGATACGAAAAACCATTGGTTACAGATATACAATAACTCTCTCAAAAAGCCTCAAACATCATTTTCAACACTCACCTCATCGCAAGTGAATGACATTAGAATGATGGAAAAACGTTTCTTGGATATTATCTACAGTCCCGGAAAACTATCTTCCAAGTCTATGGAGCATATGCGGAAACAATATGAGAAATACCACATTGAACGCAGAAACGGTCATATAGTAGGTACACCTATCTACTTTGTACGCCACTCGGAAGCCTACGAGCGCTTGCTCCCCCAATGGGATAAAAACCTATTCATCAAAGCCGGAGTAGAAATGGGAAACTATTTCAAGTTGATGAATCAGATTGCAACAGCTTACCATCATGCCACTTCAGCAGAACAAAAAGACGAATTAAAAGGCATGTTCCTCAATATGTACGACCATATTACTGACCAAGGAGTTGTGTATGGTAGTTGTTGGGGAAACATCCATCATTATGGTTACAGCCTACGACAAATGTTCCCGGCCTATTATCTCATGAGAGGTGTACTCAGAGAAAGTGGCCGTTCGCATGAAGCCGAGCAAACTTTGCTATGGTATGCACAGACCAATTCGCTCTATGACATACCTACAGCCCCCGGTTCGGACATGGATACATTTAATACAGAAGCCATTGGTTGCATGGCAAGCATACTGATGATGGAAGACTGTCCGGAGAAAGTAGGGCGTCTACAGGCCTTCAGTAGTTGGTTGAGCAATGGTTGTCTGCCGGCAGACGGATTAAGAGATGCGTTTAAAGTAGATGGCAGTGCCTATCATCACTGCCACCATTATCCCGCATACGCTATCGGTGGATTGAGTGGAATTACTCAAATGGCCTACATATTGAAACAAACCTCGTTCAAAATGGGGGCAGAAGCACATCGCACCGTACGCCAAGCCCTACTGGCCATGCGATTCTATTGCAATAAGCGTCACTTTCCTTTAACCATGTCTGGTCGCCATCCTGACGGATTGGGAGAGTTGATTCCGGAACACTATGCCCTTATGGCAATGGTTGGAAATCCTGAGAACGACGAAAAAATAGACACGACTATGGCTGCTGCCTATCTGAGATTAACTCAGCCAAAAAAATCATATTTAGAAAAGCAAATATGGAAAACACTTCAAGCTAAAGGCTTCAAAGCAGAACAAGCTCCACAAGGCAACTGGTCGATGCCATACGCTTGTGCTTCCATCCATCGCAGAGGAGAATGGGCGGCTGTAGCTGTAGGCCATTCAAGATACCTTTGGGCAGCCGAACATTACAACAAAGAGAATCTTTATGGACGCTATTTGGCGCATGGAAGCCTACAACTATTGACAAGTAAAGAAGGCGATGTGACTCCAACAACAAGTGGTTGGCAAGAAGCGGGATTCGACTGGGCGCATATTCCCGGAACTACGACTACTATCTTACCACTAGACTTATTGAAAGCCAAAATATACAATGTAGATAGATTCTCAGGCTTAGAAGAGATGTTACTATCCGACCAAAGCTTCGCAGGCGGACTCTCACAACAAGGGCGAAATGGTAACTTTGGGATGATACTACATGAGAATGAGAAGTATAATGGTACATTGTGGGCTCATAAATCTTTCCACTTTATTGACGGAATGATAGTCTGTGTAGGGTCAAATATCAAGAATAAGGTTGCGGAATATCCAACAGAGACCACTATATTTCAGCAAGTCGCAACTACAGCTGCCCAACATGACTATTGGAATCAAGTCTCTACAGCAGGCCATACTTATCTTGATGCTTTGTCAACAGGCTACTATTGTCCCAACAGTGTAAGCCTACGAAAGAATTTTCCACAGCTATCACGCACAGAAGATACAGACGAGGAGACGAAAGGCGACTGGGTATCACTCGTTATTGAGCATGGCATGGCACCACAGAATGCACAATACCAATATGTGATATTGCCAAACACGACACCCCAAAAGCTAGAGACCTTTGCCAAAGCGCCCACTTATGAGATGCTGAAGCAAGATAGTATTGCCCATATTGTTCGTTCTAAAGCACAGCATACAGACTCATATGTCATTTGGAAAGCGACTACTACCCCACTTCCGGGAGACTTGGTTCGCAGTGTTGACACCCCATGTTTGCTCATGACCAACACTCAAAAGCCTAGTCAACTGACCCTTACCATCGCACAACCCGACTTGGCTTTATATCGTGGCAAGAGCGATGAGCAATATGATGAACATGGAAAATGGATAGAACGTAGTGTCTATTCGCGTTCATGGCCAAAAAACAAAAGCCAAATAGTGCCTGTAACACTAACCATCAATGGAAAATGGGCACTTCAAAAACCTTTGAACAAAGTTAAAACAACGATACAGCAAAACACTACAACGATTCTTATTGAAACGCAAGATGGTGCAAGCTATGATTTAGAATTCATCAAACAATAAATAGTTAATCAACCATGCAAAAATTACTATCACTTGGACTAACAGTCTTCTTTTCCCTCTCTGTCTTCTCAGGAGAGGCAAATAACACGTGGATTAAAAAAGACATTCTATTTGCCGACAAGCAATATGGACTCATGGTAGACAACATTTCAAAGGTTCAACCACTCGCTCTACCAAAGACATATAATTACTCTAAGCAGCAAGTCGTGTATATTCCTACCGACGATTGGTGCTCCGGATTCCCAGCAGGATGTATGTGGTATCTGTACAATCTTACCAACAAAACAAGTTGGAAGAACCACGCAGAACAGTATACACTCATCCTTGACTCCATCAAATATCTGACATGGCACCACGATGTGGGCTTCATGATCGGGTCAAGTTATCTCAATGGCTATCGCCTCGGAGGCCATAAGGAATATAAAGATGTCATAGTACAAACAGCAAAGTCGCTTTGTACTAGATTCAGACCTAAAGCCGGCGTCATTCAATCATGGAATACAGACCGCGGATGGCAGTCACAACGCGGTTGGAAATGCCCTGTCATCATCGACAACATGATGAATTTGGAACTCCTATTCGAAGCTACCAAACTATCTGGAGACTCTACTTTTTGGAATATTGCCGTATCTCACGCCAATACAACATTGAAAAATCACTTCCGTAAGAATGCGAGTTGCTACCATGTCGTTGACTATGATGATGCTACGGGAAAGGTGCGTCGTCGTGTAACCGCACAAGGATATGCCGACGAATCAGCATGGGCTCGCGGACAGGCATGGGCCATTTATGGTTTCACCGTTTGCTATCGATACACCAAAGACAGTCGTTATCTCGACTTAGCAGAGCGTACACTCAACTTCGTTCTGCACGATAAGCACATGCCGAAAGACTTGATTCCATACTGGGATTATAATGCTCCGGAGATTCCTAACGAACCGAGAGATGTCTCTGCAGCCGCTTGTATAGCTTCAGCTCTTTACGAGATGGAGCAATATGCACCTAACAAAGGGTATGCTAAGATTGCCGATAAGATGATGAAAAGCCTTTCTACACCGGCTTATCGCTCTGCCATAGGAGCAAATGGATGCTTCTTACTGATGCATTCTGTTGGTAGTATACCTCATAACAACGAAATCGATGTGCCTTTGAACTATGCTGATTACTACTTCTTGGAAGCATTAAGCAGAAAAGTAGAAGCTACAAGCAATAACATGAAGCATTAACTTATAATCTATTCAATATGCATTACCATTCATTGAAACACCATATATCTATCTTTATCGGATTAGGGCTGTCGCTTAGTGCTTATGCACAAGACGACAATCACTATTGGACTGAATTCAAAGCCAATCCTACAAGTAGTGCTATCTTGGACTATTCTTATGCTGGCTATAAACGTGGAGAGAAAGTTCCTCCTACAATTGCAGAACTCAAAGCCCAAGGATATACAGAATATGACGTCACCAAAGAGGGATTAATACCCGATGATGGGAAGTCGGATCGCACAGCTTTTGAAGCACTTATCAAGAAACTTGGGAAAAAAAATCTAGCTAAAGTTATCATCTACTTTCCTAAAGGACATTATATACTGCATGATAAAGATGATAACTTTAAGAAAGTTGGTAAGATGCATTCCAAACCTATTATAATAAATATGGGCGGTTTTGTTATCCGAGGAGATGGTAAGGATCAAACTTTCATTGAGATGAAAGATCCAAATTTACCTGAAAACGAAAAAGTCATGTATAGTTCTAAAATGATGTTGCAGGTAAAAAACAATGGTAAAAAAGATAATGACATTATTAAATACGGTGATGTTATAGCTGATTCAAAGAAAGGGTCACATTCGATTACTCTAGACGATGTAAGTCAAATAAAGCCTAATCAATGGGTCTGGCTCAAACTTGTGAATAATAATGATGATGTCATTGATGAGGAATTACATCCCTGCCAGCGTGAGCCTTCAATGAAAAACCTTATCGATATAGGTGTTCAAGTAAATGAATACCATGTTGTTGAATCTGTCAACGGCAATGTTGTAACGTTCAAAGAACCCATTATGCACGAGGTAAAAGAAAATTGGGGATGGATATTACAAGAATATCCACATTATGAAGAAGTGGGTATTGAGGATCTTACATTCATTGGACATGCTCGTGATAAGTTTAAACATCATGGCTCTTGGGAGGACGATGGAGCCTATAAACCCCTTAATTTGATGCGCTTGACAGATTCTTGGGTAAGACGAGTTAGATTTGAGAGTGTCAGCGAAGCACTCACTTTTGAACAATGTGCCAATACAAGTGCTTACGAGATTGAGATTTCCGGTAATCGTGGACACTCTGCGGTACGCGCACAAAACAGTACACGTGCATTCATAGGAAACGTATATGACCACTCTGATGGTTATTATGTAGAGCAAGATTATCAGACGCATTACGATGGTTTAGGTCAATATCATGCATGCGGCGTATCTAAACAAAGCATTGGATGTGTAATTTGGAACTGCGATTGGGGTAAAGATGCTTGCTTTGAAAGCCATGCCACACAGCCTCGCGCTACCCTTATTGATGTATGTAAAGGTGGATTTATGCCTAGAAGAATGGGAGGAGATAAGACCCAATTGCCTAATCACTTAGACGATTTAGTGATTTGGAACTTTGAATCAAAGGAAACTCAGACCAAGGATTTTGGTACCTTTAATTGGTGGAACTATGGTAAAACATGGGTAAAAGTAATGCCGCCAATGGTCGTTGGATTCCATGGACATCTTATCACCTTTGCTGAAGACCAAATGAAATGTAACGAAAGCTATGGCACAGCTGTCAATCCTCGCTCGCTATACTTAGCTCAATTGGAGCGCCGTCTAGGTAAAGACAACGTATGGATGAAGCAAATCACCACTGGTATAGAGACACCTCAAATATTCAGACCAACCGAAGAGTTGAATAAAGGTATCTACACACTGAAGGGAGAAAAACTGAATGTAGATGCCAAACAACTACCACAGGGTATCTATATCATCAATGGAAAGAAGACCTTAATTCACTAATAATCGTGTAGCATTACATAAATACATGATTCTAACAATCAAGAACTGACATGAAAAATATTATTAAATATTCGCTTCTTACCTTGATGCTACTCTGTAGTATATCAAGCAAAGCTTATACAGAAAGGAATTTGCTAGAGCGTCAAATCTCTAAAGAAGCATTGAAAGAAGCACTTGTAATGAACCAAAAGTGGGTTCCTTATCCAACTTATAGTGATAGAGCAGGATGGGATAAACTCTTCGGTGCATCCAAAGAGGCTGCCATCAAGCGCGGCAAACGCTATCTCAATTATGAATGGCGAGTTATAAAGGCAACCGATTACCTAGAATACAGCAAGACAGGCAACCGTAGCGCTATGCAAGAACCAAACACTAGCAATAACTCTGCTATCTCCGCTTTGATGATAGCAGAACTTGCTGAGGGCAAGGGTCGCTTCATACCCCAACTCATCAATGGTGTATACTTCACCTGCGAACGGGCTTCGTGGGTACTTTCAGCCCATTTGAGCAGTCTACAAAAGTCACATTCTCCTCTTCCATCCATCGATGAAGAAATTATAGACCTTGGTAGTGGCGAGGTAGGAGCCATGATGTCGTGGATTTATCACTTCTTCCACAGCGAGTTTGATAAGGTGGATAAGACGATAGCCCCACGCTTGAAGTATGAGATTATACAACGCCAATTGCTTCCATTCATCCACAATAACGACTTATGGTGGATGGCTCGTAATTATAAGAAAGGAAGCCTACTCAACAATTGGACCCCTTGGTGCAACTTCAATGTGCTCCAAAGCTACATGTTAATAGAAAACGACCGTGACAAACTGGCCAATGCTGTATACTTAACAATAGAGTCTGTAGACAAATTCCTCAACTATATCAAACAAGACGGAGCCTGTGAAGAAGGCCCATCTTATTGGGGGCATGCTTCCGGAAAGTTCTTTGATTACATCGAACTACTCCGTATGAGTACCGGTGGAAAGCTAGATGTGACGCACGAACCAATGGTGCGTAACATGGGCGAGTATATCGTTCGAAGCTACGTAGGTAATGATTATGTCGTCAACTTTGCCGATGCATCAGCCAAAGCCGACTTAGCTTACATTCCAACAGCCTTCCGCTATGGTAAAGGTGTAGGCAGCCAGCTCATGGAAAAGTTCGCAGCTTACCTTGATAAGAAGAGCACAAAGACCGAAGAACAAGGTCGCTACCTTTCTTCAGGCACCGATGTTTACCGCATGTTGGCTACACTTTCCATCAAGGAAGAGTTGAAAGCTACTGAGGGAACACTCAACCATCCAGCCTATACGTGGTATCCCGAAACCGAATTTTGCTACCTAACAAACAAGAACAAGATGTTCCTTGCCATGAAAGGTGGCTTTAACAACGAGAGTCATAACCACAATGATGTAGGTACATTCTCTTTCTATATCAACTCTACTCCAATTTTTATTGATGCCGGAGTGGGTACCTATACCAAACAGACTTTCAGTAGCGAGCGCTACAATATTTGGACTATGCAGAGCAACTACCATAATCTCCCGTTGATTAATGGTGTTCCTCAACATAATGGCACTCAATACAAAGCAACAAACACAGTCTTCAATGCCAAACAAATGCAGTTCAATATAGATATTGCTAAAGCTTATCCAGCTACAGCAGGCGTTAAAACTTGGAACCGCACGTATAAACTTCTGAAGGATAAAGTAATCATCACCGATGCTTTTGAGCTGTCAAATGCAACCGTAGCTAATGAAATCAACTTCATGACATGGGGACAGGTAAACATTTCTAAAGCCGGTATCGTAAGTGTTTCTGTCAAAGGACAAAAGGCTTTTCTGCATTATGATGCCAATATTTTCAGCCCATCAATAGAGACCGTTACCCTTACCGACAAGCGACTCTCTAATGTTTGGGGCAACGAAATATTTAGAGTGACACTCAAAGCAAAAACGGTTATGAATAAAGGAAAATATAATTTCACCATTACTCAATAATAAATCATACCTTATTGATACAATGAATGACAATTATACAAATCTTTAATATATCTATCTTATGAAAAAAATCTACCTGTTAACACTAACATTGTTATCCATCTGTATGGCCAGCATGGCTCAACAGAAATGGGATTTTCTCACATTATCAGCAAATGATGAAGCGAACCTCACTGCAGATTGGTCATTTTCCGATCCCTATTATTATAACACAAGCACTAGTGGAAAGGGCATATACGTAGGCCGCTATTCAAAAAAGGGTAAAGACTATAGTCCATACTTCAATGTAGCAGATTCTGCAGCCAAATATTCTAGCACTGTCGAAGCTAACGGTGTAGAACTCGAAATGACTAAAGGATTGAAATTTGGATTTGCAAATGAGGGTAGTAGACGCTTCCAAGGAAATAATAACAAAGCTTTCCGTATTTACAAAGGGAAAAAAGGCTACGGCATTTACCCACAAATGCCAGGTGCATTCTTCGTTATTCCAAACGTCGCAGTGGGCGATACTGTCATCGTCGTAAGCCGTCCCGGTGGTAAAGATGGTCGTGGACTAACATCAGAAAACCTTACGATTTTAAGTGGTTTTGAATCTACTATAGAACCTAATAATGTCCTCAACAAGGGTGTTTCCAAAGTTAATGGTAACGTTTTAATTGGCTCTATAGGAAAGACCAGTATTTTGTTGAGCGTTGAAGTCAAGAAACCTACAACCGACATCAGCCAATTACGCACTTCCGTAATTGGTCGACCGGAAAATATCTACAATCTAAATGGACAGTTTGTTGGAACAGATTTAAATAAACTTCCTCAAGGTGTATATATACAATACGGCAAGAAAGTCATTAAAAAATAATTATTAAGTATCATCAATATGATTCTCGAACAAATTTCCAGCTACATCATCAGCCTTGGCGCAAGCGTCATGATGCCTATTCTTTTCACGATTATAGGCATCTGTATCGGTTTGCGTCCGGGAAAATCTCTACAATCCGGCCTCTATGTGGGAGTCGGATTTGTTGGTCTTGGTATCGTTACCGGACTGCTCACCAGTAATTTCGACGTTCCATTGAAATCGATTGCCAGTATCTACAACCTCCAGTTAGGTGTCTTCGATATGGGTTGGCCGGCAGCAGCCAGCGTGGCTTACAACACCGCAGTGGGAGCTCTCGTCATCCCTGTATGCCTAGGCGTTAATCTCTTAATGCTACTCACTAAGACCACCCGTACCGTTAATATCGACCTTTGGAACTATTGGCACTTTGCATTTATTGGTGCTGTGGTCTACTTTGTCATGGGCGAGAGCTTGTTGTGGGGCTACTTTGCCGCCATCATCTGCTATATCATCACCATGGTTATGGCAGATTTGACAGCCAATAACTTCCAAAAGTATTATGGCAATCTCGATGGTATCTCCATCCCACAACCTTTCTGTCAGAGTTTTGTACCCTTTGCATTGGTTATCAACAAACTCTTAGACAAGATACCGGGATTCAGCCGCCTCGACATTGATGCCGAGGGATTGAAGAAGAAGTTTGGTGTGTTGGGAGAACCACTTGTACTCGGAGTCATCGTCGGAGTACTCATCGGCTACCTCGCACAATCCGATGTAAAAGGCATCCTCACACTAGGTATCATCATGGGAGCGGTAATGGAGTTGATTCCACGCATCACTCGCTTGTTCATAGATGGTCTCTTACCTATCTCTGAGAAAACCAAAACGCTCGTAGAAAAGAAGTTCAACGGCAGACAAGTAAATATCGGTATGAGTCCGGCATTGGTCATCGGACATCCCACAACCCTCGTTGTAAGCTTGCTCCTCATCCCTACCGTACTCTTCCTCGCAGTCATTTTACCCGGCAATCAATTCCTTCCCTTGGCGTCATTAGCCGGTATGTTCTACTTATTCCCAATGGTTCTACCTATTACTAAAGGTAATGTTGTCAAAACATTCATCATTGGTTTGGTGGCACTCACCGTCGGTCTATACTTCGTTACCGACATGGCACCCGACTTCACCATCGCAGCCAATGCCGTATATGCTGCCACACAAGATGCCGCAGCCAAAATTCCAGAAGGCTTTGCAGGCGGTGCTCTCGACTTCGCTTCTTCGCTATTTGGCTGGTGTATCTACAAACTTACATGCCATACAGCCTATATCGGGGCAGCAATATTAGTTATTATTGCTGTCGTTTTGATGTTTATCAACAGACGTAGAATCCTACAAGAAGAGAAAGAATCAGTCAGTAAATCCAATTAATCAATTATAAAATTATGAAGAAAACATTCCTATTACTCTCGTTCGCTTTCATGGCTATCACCCTGATGGCGCAAAATAGCTATACCCACTATGAGGTAAGATATGCCAATCATCCAGAAGATGCCAAGCATTATGATACTCAACGCCTACGCAAGGAGTTCCTTATACAAAAGGTTTTTGCTCCCGGCGAGGTGAACTGGGTGTACTCTATGTACGACAGATTCCTTATTGGTGGAGCTGAGCCCACTGCTACTCCACTGAAACTAGAATCTATCGCCCCACTCCGCACGCAACACTTCCTCGACAATCGCGAAATGGGTATCATCAATATTGGTGGCGAAGGTACCGTCACAGTCGACGGAAAGGCCTATCAGCTAGGCTTCAAAGAGGCACTATATATCGGTCGTGGCGCTCAAGAAATAACCCTCACTTCTAAGAATGCAGCCTCTCCGGCTAAGTTCTATATCAACAGTGCACCTGCCCACACAGCTTATCCCGTGCGTAAAGTGACGTTGAAAGAAGCCAAGATTATCAAAGCCGGTTCTTTGGCCGGTTCAAACGACCGTGTCATCAATCAATTAATTATCGACGGTGTAGCCGGAGTTCGCACCTGCCAGTTGCAGATGGGACTCACAGAATTGAAGACCGGATCAGTTTGGAACACCATGCCTGCCCACACACACTTGCGCCGTATGGAGACCTACTTGTATTTCCAAGTACCTCAAGACCAAATGATTTGCCATCTCATGGGTGAACCACAGGAAACACGTCCTATGTGGCTGAGCAACGAACAGGCCGTTATTTCTCCGCAATGGAGTATCCACTGTGCTGCCGGAACAAGTAATTACAGCTTCATCTGGGGTATGGCTGGTGAGAATCTTGACTATGGCGACATGCAGGTAATCAAGACGAACGACCTGAAATAAATGTTTTATCAGAATTTGAAACCTAACAATCAATCGTTATATGGACACATTTTCAAAAAACTTCTCCCTTGAGGGGAAAGTAGCTTTGATTACAGGAGCAGCCTACGGAATAGGATTTGCCATTGCTGAAGCATATTATAAGGCAGGAGCTAAGATCGCTTTCAACTGCCGCAGTCAAGAACATCTAGACCGTGCATTGGCCGATTATGCAGCCAAAGGCATCGAAGTAAAAGGATATATCGCCGACGTGACCGACGAAAAGCAGGTACGTGAACTCGTAGCAAACGTTGAACATGAGCTAGGAACCATCGATATATTGGTCAACAATGCCGGTATCATCAAGCGCATCCCTATGGAAGAGATGTCGGTAGAAGACTTCCGACAAGTGGTAGACATCGATCTCAATGCTCCATTCATCGTGAGTAAAGCCGTCATTCCGGGCATGAAGAAGAAAGGTGCAGGCAAGATTATCAATATTTGTTCAATGATGAGCGAGCTTGGACGAGAGACCGTATCGGCTTACGCAGCTGCCAAAGGCGGATTAAAGATGCTTACCCGCAATATCTGTTCGGAGTTCGGAGAGCACAATATCCAATGCAACGGTATCGGTCCGGGCTATATCGCCACCCAACAGACAGCACCTTTGCGCGAACGCCAAGCTGATGGAAGCCGTCATCCTTTTGATAGTTTTATCATCAGTAAGACTCCGGCTGCACGCTGGGGAACTCCCGAAGACCTCATGGGTCCCGCTGTCTTCCTTGCATCCAACGCCAGCGACTTCGTCAATGGACACATTTTGTATGTAGACGGTGGCATCCTCGCTTACATCGGTAAGCAACCATAAAATTGTCATCAACGTTTTTTTAAGATTAGGTATACAATTGAGAGGGCTGATTCTATGTGATATAGAGTCAGCCCTTATTATTTTCCGGTCTCCTAAGACAATGGTATCAAAAAGCCCGATTGCCATCTAATATCTCTTTTCCTCGCTTTTTCCTGTTGGCTATACACTCCGCCTCAACCATCGACTCATCATCATGTATCAAGAATACGATTTGCTTGTGAATCCGACATGTGTATCCCTACAATCAAGATCTGTCCGAAGGACAACCCATACATAGCCGGTGGTTAAAGCGATAGCATAAACCTCCGGAAAAAGGACAAAATACATGTCTGAGTCTGAAAGACTCCCCATATCAAGATGATACCATATATTAAATATTATTGCTGTCTGGTAAAACTTAAATAGCCTATAAATCCTTGCGGAATTGCCTTTATACAGGTAATTCCGCATTCTTT
>NZ_JBWPWW010000019.1:0-42995 GCF_056590795.1 Prevotella sp. C0026C3
TCAAACTCTACATTGTAAAATTTTGATTTGCTTCTAAAATAGAAGCTTTATATCCTTTGCTCGTACGATAAACTTATTAATGTCTAAAGAACACCTATTTCGAATCTTATTTCGACGGTTCGTTTCTTTTACCCAACTCTATTACCTGTATAAAACAAGCAAAGAGTCGACTCTTGTACTACTTATCTGTTTATGTAAATCTTTTCAAAGAACGATTTCTTATGTACTCTCAAGAACTTGCCGTAAGCGTTGTTCTCGTAAGCGGATGCAAAAGTAATAAGATTTAGAATACCAACCAAATGTTTTGAAGAAAAAGTTTAGAAATTAATATCATTTTTCTAGCTTTTTGACAAAACCAACAAAGTGACTTTATTTTCACCTTATTATATATATAACATTTCTATTTCTCTTGCTTATCAAGTATCAATTTCATACCTCACTACAGCAAACTACGTTTTACTTCACATGGATTTCCTACAGCCAACGAGTCGTCCGGAATATCGTGCACAACTACCGAACCGGCTCCGATAATACATCTTTTACCTATCTTCACACCGGGTAGAACTATCACTCCACCCCCTAACCAAGTATCTTCACCTATTACAATGGGATGAGATGTCTCTTGCGACTTCCTACGAGCCACATAATCCATCGGGTGTTGCGGCGTGTAGAACTGGCAAGCAGGCCCAACTTTCACATGGTCTTCAAATGTCACAGTGGCTCCATCGAGTACCACACAATTGTAATTAACAAACACATGATGCCCCATCCGTATGCCGTTGCCATGGTCACAGTGGAATGGCGGGCATACGGTAGAGTCATTCGGAATTCCGGGAATCAGGTCTTGAATCAGATCACGATACTCTTCACTATCAAGAGTCAGCGTCTGCAATCGAGCGCATATCTCTTTCGCATGCGTCAAACTAGCCAATATCTCTGTATCGGAAAAGTCGTATAACTGCTCCGACCGCATCTTCTGGAATTCCGTCATATTTACATTATTTTGTTTCCCCAGCCTTCAGATAGCCTACTTTCAGATTGGTTATCACACTCTTGAACTGTCCGGCTTTCTGTAATGGGAATACAAGCGTACGCAGATAGTACATATCTCCACGCTTACCGAAGTTGACTTTCTTCACATCCAAGCTACTTACTTTCTTGCCATTCAGGTAGAGTACTGTATTTTCAGACGTACCTTCGATGGCTACATGAGCTTTCTCACCGGGATAAAGGTTCACACCAAAGTTATACAGATAACCGTCGCGACTGAATCCAAGGAACCCACTAGCAGGATCAGCCAGATAGAATTTTGCCTCAGGAGACTCAAACAATACTGTTCCGGGAGCCTCCGGACAAGCATCTATATCGAATTCCACACGGTAATTCCATCCCATTTGCTCAACACCTGTTTCCTGTCCGGGTGTCACTTGAGCCAACTGCAATGCGAAATCTGCACCATGCTTACCAAGCACATTCTGCCCCACTGCCTCACTCAATCCTTGGCATTTATCCTTAAACTCGGCATAAGAGAATGTCGGTTTCGCCCCCGTCCACATTTTGGTAGCTAGTGCTTGCATAGAAGGCAATACACGATGATAAACATCTTGCAATCCTACACCATTGCCAACAATATCATTCCATACGGCAAACATACCACCTTTAATCTGCGGATAGCGTTCCGGGAACACCGCTCCATTGATATTGGCCGGCGTCCATTCTTTATAGAGTCGCTCATTCTCTAGGTAATCATAATAGTAACCAGCCTTCGGAACTATGTAAACATCTCTATCAGGAATACTGATAATATCATAACCTAACTTCATCATCTCGTCAGGTTTTGCATAATCATTAGACCACGACTGCATCATCACATCTTTTACCTTGATTGGAGTCTTCCCATAAGCGTGGGTTTGTTGTCCCCAAACCATAGCCTTCTTACCGAAACTCTCTACATAACGGATATATCTATCGGTGAAATAGCGGAATTTCTCGCGCAGTTCGGCAGTCTTGTTAGAATACTCATCGGTACCGATGTGCACCCATTTGCTGCGAAACACAGGATTTGGCCCCTCTATATATTCCTTGAACAGAGCATCCAAGAATGTATAAGTATCAGGGTTGAACAAATCAAGATGATCCATACCATACTCTTTGCTAGCCAAATCGGGACGATATTTCGTGATAGCCAATGAGTGAGCCGGCACGTCGATTTCCGGGATTATCTCCACACCTAGACTGTCGGCATACTTCTGCAACTCTATAAACTCTTTCTTAGTATAGAATCCATCACGCGCTGTCAGTCCGGGATATGTATCGCACTCCAATCTGAAAGCAGCCTGTGTCTTCATCCAATCATTATCAAAAAACTGCTTAAAACCACAGTCCGTCAAATGTATATGGAAAGTATTCATCTTATAGTATGACATCAATCGCACATACTGCCGCAACGAACGCATGGGGAAGAACTTACGACCGCAGTCAAGCATAAAGCCACGAACTGCGTAATCAGGACTATCCATCAACGCACCACAAGGCAATGTATGCGCCACACTTTGTTCCGCAATTTGCAGAATCGTACGTGTCGCCCAAAACAATCCTTTATTAGAAGGAGCCACTACCTTAGCCGACTCACCGATAGTCATGGTATAACTCTCCACATTGGCGCCTTTCTTGGCTTTCACCGCGAACGCAATATCGCCTTTCTTGGCTTTCCCTTTCACGATAGGCAAGTGCTGTCCAAACATCGTAGCATAATCATCGGCAAAGCGTTGTAGCGTTTCAAGCATCATGGCATCACCTTTCTCATACGTAATACGTGTAGGAGTAAACACCCCTTCAGTACCTTTCCACGTCTTCAATTCGGGTACGGTAAACGGTTTTTCATTCACAGCCTGCATCAATATTGGCATGCAGAACAACAGACTAAATACAAAAGTCTTTTTCCAAAAGTTCATGATAATAGAAATTTGATATATTTTCTACCGGCAAAGTTAATCAATTTTCTGAAACAACATACATTTGATAACAAAATAAAAACTGGAAAAATGAAAGAAGAATATTTCTCCGGCTAAAAATAACATCCCCTTTCTTTGCAGCTCAAAATAGTACCTTATACGTATGTACGAATTCTATTCGCCTACATAGTACATTACTTTACAAGAAAAAGTGTATCTTTGGCCTATCAACCAAAGTATACTACATGCGAAAAATCGCTTTTATCATACTTCTTTTTGCCACAATGCTGCCGGCACTCTGCCAAATTCGTGGCTACAAAACCGACTTTCAACTGTCGAAAAAAGATTTCTGCGACACCATCGATATAGAATATAAGGATGGGCAAGTGTACGTTCCCGTCATGATGAATGGCCAACGTAGATGGTTCAACCTAGACACAGGAAGCGGCCAAGGCATAGTGTATCCTGAATCACCTATAGATTATTGGCGAGAATTAGGAAACGTGGTGTCGCGCGATGCCAACGGTATAGCCGACACAGTCAAAGTGATTCAGCTGCCCGACTTCCGTCTTGGCCAGCTTACAGTGTCGGGTTATGTGGCCTCGATGATTGCCAACCGCCCCGTCAAAGCCAACTACGATACCATACTAGGGTTCGACTTATTCAGCAAAGGCATTTGTGCCAAGATAGACGTGCGGCACAAACAACTTATTATAACCGACAATCGCCATGCCTTCGAGCGCGAGCCGGGATACCGAATGAAGTACAAATTAAAATGGTTTGTGCCCTACGTTCTCATCAGTCCGTTTATACGCCATGTGGACGAAGTGCTATTCGACACTGGCGCTAAACCACTCTACACCATGAACAAAGAAAGTTTCGACCGACATGCTTATAAGAGTAAGAACGTAGAATCACAGGTAGAAGGACGCACACAAGGCCGACAAAGTATCGGAATACATGGTACGGAGAAGTTTGACGAAGTGGCATTTCTGCATCTCGACCGCTTGAAATGGGACGAGTTTGCATTTACCGACGTGCGAGCCATTACCATCCAAGGGGCTTCGCGCATCGGTGGGAGTATCTTGAAATATGGTTCCATCATTATCAATCCGTACAAGTAAAGCCTCATATTCAGCCCTTATAACAAGAAAGATAACGTGCACGTGGGCAACAAACCTATGGGTGTGGCCTTCGTTCCGCTACAGGGGAGAGCCTGTGTGGGACTCATCTTCGAGAAAAGTGCAGCCTATCAAGCCGGTCTGCACGAAGGAGACATCATCTTAAAGATTGACGGTCGTACCATTCCTACCTTCCAAGACTTCTTGAATTACAAGCTTGCGGAAAATCAACGTCACACCTTTACTGTGTTTGGAAAAAATGGAAAAACTCGGGAAGTGATGGTACCAGCCATACAATAGTTCCCAAATCGCCCATCCTCTTTCAACATTTCTATGTCTTTACTCCACTAGAGCAGAAACTATCTTCACGTCCTTTATCAAATATTTTGCAGCATCAGTAGCCTCATCACAGCCATCAAGAGGAGGGCATTTGTCTTGATTGGGGGTATGTCGATTAGGTAGATTACGCCACTTTCCGGTACGTAGGCTGAGTCGCTCGACCGCTTCTACGGCATGAAGATTGGCATATTGCGTCCCACCTATTATATATGTCCCGGTGCCAAGAGCCGATACCGTGACCGAGAAATGCTCCCATGTCTGTGGACGATAGTGCCCAACGACTTCGCCACCCATCCGTATTTCCCCCCGATGGAATGAGAAGCTAACGGCACGATCGCCATGCCTATCGGTCACATCCACCTCAAACGGGTCGTCATTTTCTGCTTGTACCATGTAATCGAAAGCTATCTTGACACGCTTTGTAGCTTCAAACACGCGGATAGCACGTGCATAATCATAGCGGTCGGAATCGACCATACAGAGTTGATGAGCCTCATCTATGTACACATCTGCCCATTTCGGGCGATAAATATTCCAATTCTTGATGGGCGCACTCGGTGCTGTTTGGGCAAAATCATCGCCTACTGGTCCTTGCCAACACGTACGTGCGGGCAACTGAATACGGCTCACCCAAATGTCTTCTTTGTTCACACTGTAGGTCAACCACGCACAACTATCATTGGGATTTTGCTCACCCTCGGTGATTCCTCGCACATAACAAGGCCCGAAATCCTTGTTCTCGGCGTCGGCCCTACTCCCGAAGGACTTATCCAACCCGAAGCTGTAGAACGATTGCACAAGATTGGCAACTGGATGCGTGCCAACGGAAAAGCTATCTACAACACCGTCACCACGCCCAACTACCACGATGGCAACGTATGGTTTACCGCCAATAAGGACGGGCGCACGCTTTATGCAATCTATACGTTGGCCGATGGTGAGACGCTTCCGTCTCAAATCCACTGGAAAGGTAACTTACCGAAAGGCAAAGTCGTACTGCTTTCCAACGGCAAAACATTGAAAACAAAGGTCAAAAATGGCGAAGTAACCGTAACATTACCCACCAGTATGAAGTCGGAATCATTTGCTATGGCATTCGTTCTTCAAAAGAAGAGCGTTTGATGAAGAATAAGGGCTACGAGATTATGGCTTATCGGCATAATTCCCATTAACTCCCCCTAACTTCCTTTTAACACCTTCATCCCCTTCTCTCGGTACAAACGAGGGAAGGGGATGAACTGTTTTACTTCGGTAATGTCACCGGATAATCCTCACTATCCACGTGCTCGGAGAGGATAATACGCTTCATCTGATCCACAATATCGGGATGCTCTGCTGCCACATCATGGTCTTCGTGAATATCGGCAGACAAGTTATAAAGATGAGGAACACCCTTGATAACTACCATTTTCCACTCTCCCATGCGCAGAGCCATTTGGTTGGTCTCCGAAAACTCCCAATATAAATAGGAGTGTCTTAGCTTCTGTTCGCCACCCAAGAGCGTAGGCAAGAACGAGATACCATCAAAGTAATCCGTCTTCTTTGCACGATTGGCATATCGACGCTTATAATCTTTTACGCCGGCCAAGTCGCAAAACGTAGGCATCAAGTCGTAGAACGCTATCATTGCATCGCTCACTTCCCCGGCTTTTACATGTCCCGGCCATCGCACGATAAACGGAATCCGAATGCCACCCTCGTAACATTGCCGTTTCAGTCCGCGCAATTTGCCATCCCGACCAAAGAATGTTGGGTCGGCACCACCCTCTTCATGAGGGCCGTTATCAGAAGTAAAGATAACGATGGTATTATCTTCGAGTCCTTTCTCCTTCAACTTTGCCAATACTTCTCCCACATATTTGTCGAGTCGACTAATCATGGCTGCAAACTGAGCATGCGTGTGTTCGGTAGCATTATAGCGCGAACCGCGATTCCCGCCCCATGTCTTATCTGTGAAAAACTTCTTCTCATAACGCTCTAAAAGCGAATCGTCGGGTTGTACCAACTCGGCATGAGGCAGTGTGTAAGTCAATATACCACAGAAAGGACGCCCTTTCTGCTGCTTATCGAGCCACGCCATAGCCTCTTGATGTATCAAGTCGGCCGAGTATTGTGGGCGTTTCCGATAGTCGCGACCATACATCGGATACTGTATATTATCCTCTAATACCACACGCGACACAGCCGTATCGCCCGCCTCCCTGCTATACTTATTCAGGAAATTGGGGAAATACAGATGTGCTTGGAACTGGCAGATATAGCCGAAAAACTCGTCCACACCGCGCTTATCGGGCGTAGAAACCGATCCTTCATAGCCTCCGGCCCATTTTCCAAACATTCCCGTGGTATAACCGTTGGCTCGAAGTATCTCCGGAATAATCACATGGTCGGGATCGTAAGGTTGCTGCCCCACGACACTGTAATCCTCATTTTGCCCATACATCACCCTTGCACTCTCCGCCCAATACTCCTTATTGCCACGTACAAGGGTATGTCCGGCATGCTGTCCGGTCATAAAACAGGCCCTCGAAGGTGCGCTCACCGGCGCCCCGGCATACGCTTGTGTGAATCGCATACCGTCGCGTGCCATACCATCTATGTTCGGTGTGGCGATGTAAGGTTGTCCATAACATCCCAAATCACCATACCCCATATCATCGCACATGATGTAGATAATATTCGGTTTCTGTACCTTCCGAGCATAAGAAGGAACCACAGCTGCCAGCGACAAAGTCCCGACGGCCAGCGTCATTTTATTCATTTCCATCATTTTATATATTTTCATGCTTCTGCAAAAATACTGTTTTTTATTGAATTGAGTCCCAAAACCTCCCCATACCTATCTATCAGGCGAATGCAATTCTCCCCTACAAACAGACATAAGTACTTATGGTAGGCACGAAGAGACGGTGTATATACACCGTCTCCCTATGCTTGTCTCGTTTACAAACAATACTGTTTGCCCTTAATTCCCCCATCCTTCGTTCTGCTTCAAGTTTGGATTGAGCACGATTTCCGTGGTTGGAATCTGGTACAGATAGTACTTTTCGAGCCATCCCTTACCCTCTTTCACTGGGTCATTGAATAGGAATACATTACCCTCAGTCATACTTCCGTTAGTTCCATCCGACAATCCTGTCGTGGGATTATACAACGTCAGGTGAGCAGCAGCGGCCTCTTTCTTCGTCGCCCATACACCCAGCGTCGGACGATTGAGGAACCATGGAGCCATACGCCAGCGACGAACATCGTAGAATCCGAATCCTTCGCCCATCAATTCAACGATACGTTCACGGCGAATCTCCCACAATACGGGATCTACCAATACACCTGTTGCATTGCCTTTCGGATAATAGCGGCCGCGATTAGGGTCGAAGCTGTCATTGATATCAGCTACGGTCATAGCTGCAACACCCGCTCTCTTCCTCAACAGATTGACGGTTTTGTCGGCTACCTCTTGGGTGAATGTTCCCAATTCAAACTTCGCCTCAGCCTCGTTCAGCAACACTTCTTCTATCTTGAAGATTGGTTTATCGGCCACATTGAGACTTCCTTGGTTGAAGTTCTGTTCCCAGTTATCGGTGTTCTTCCACACATAATAACCCGAACGACAGGTTACAAACGAGCCGGTACCAAGTCGTGGAATCTGCGGAACAAGGCTTGCACTCCAGTTTTGGTCGGGCAATCGCTTCATACCTGTGCCCGGATTGCTACACGTTGCATTGATTCCCATGATGTCGATATACTCCCTATCGGCCGCATTACCGGTGAAATGCCAAGTACGATAACCTTCCGTTCCCTTGCCGGCAGCTACCTTATAAGGTGGAATCACAGTATGATACAAGCGCGGATCGCGGTCGCGGAACTCGGCATACATCGTCTTATTGCCATGGAAACCGGATGTCGCATTGGCTATAGGTTTGCCATTCTTCATCAGATAGAGTCCCACCGTGTTGGCATTCATCTCCACATAGTGAGATGATGTACGCTCGATGTAACACATATTATGAGGATTCATGTCCGGCATATACGACTTGTAGAAGATGATTCCGGGCACTCCTTTCAGGTCGTCAGTGGTCCACATCTCACCATAACCGGCTGCCGGCTGTCCATCGACACCCGTATATAGCGTGGGATAATCTTTCATCAAGAGTTCGGAAGCACGAACACTCTCTTTCAGGTAAGATTCGTACTCGCCCAGTTCATGGTATTTTCGCCATGTTCCTTCACGTAAACCGAAACGCGAGATAGCCGCACGAACACAATTCTGATCAATGGTATTATCACCGTCACGCCCTTTGAAGGAGCCTATATGCTGCTCCGCCCACTTCAAACGGTTCATCACCGAGTCGGCCACCGCCTTTCTATTCATACGCTCACCCATCACTTCGGAGTCGCCGGAAGATAACACTTTCGTCACCCAAGGCACATCACCGAAACGGTCTATCAACTCCATATACCAGAAAGAATGGAAAAAATAGCCCACAGCACGCCAATGGTCTTTCTCTGCTTGCGTCATCTTTGTATCGCCAAGATGTGACAACATGATATTGATACGGCGTATATAGGAACTGAAATCCCAGCCATTTCCCGAAGCCACAGAGGCTATATTCTGGAACGCATAGCTATTGAATCCGCTCTCATACTTACGCTCCATGTAGCCGGCATTCATGTCACTGCGGTATTGACCGTTCTCTCCCCACACGGCAAGCGACGTTCCTATCGTATTATCGGTGAACATATTGTAGCACGGCCACATAAATGCTTTGAAGTTATCGTACGACTGTAGTGCATTCTCCTCTGTCAAATCGGTCTTCGGCGTCTTCTCTAAAAAGTCGTCGTTGCAACTTGTACAGAGCAATGCTGCGCACAAACTGGTATATAATAGAATATTTTTCATGATTTAATCTTTTTATCGTTAAATACTATAAGGTAACGTTCACACCGAAAGATATGGTACGGAAAGCTGGATAATTCCACGAGAGTGTCTCCGGATCGATACCTTTTACAAGACCGGTAAACGTGGCTAGATTCTCTATACTCACAAAAGCTTTGAGCTGAGAGAGGGCCAATTGCTGTACCAGCGTACGTGGGAAAGTGTACGAAAGCGTCACGTTCTTGATACGTAAATAAGCCGCATTGGAGAGGAACTTATCTTGTATGCGGTAGTTAGAGCTTTGATTGCCGTAGTTACCATATATTCTTGCAAACTTAGCATTGGCATTTACAGGTGTATAATCGCCTCCGGCAGCATCTGTCGGCTTCCAATAATCGGCCAAACCTTCGTATAATGGTACGAATTTATAGTCGGCATACAATGGAATATTCAGCGTATTGGCCAACCAAGCATCGCGCTTAGCCGTACCCTGCAAGAACACACTGAGGTCGAATCCCTTGTAATTGGCACCCAGACTCATACCGAATACATAGCGTGGAGTGTCGTTTCCGATGACCTTTCTATCGCCGGGATTGGCGTAAGTCTGCTCACCCGATGTTATCACATTGGTGGTTTGATTGTCGTCCATCAGGTTTTTAAACTTGAAATCTCCCGGTCGTGGGTTGTATCCATCTATCTTAGTAACGCCCTCTTTCAATGCAAACGTCTTAGTATCTACGAAATCATCGGCAGTATAGAAGCCATCGTTCACATATCCCCAAATCTCTCCGAGCTGTTGACCTTCATAATAACTCGACAGCAACTTGGCCTCATTGGAGTTATACTTCACGATGACAGAGTTGTAATCAGACAGACTGAAGCCCACACGATAGCCGAATTGGCCAATCTTGTCGCGCCAATTGAGCGACAAATCCCAACCACGTGTACGCATATCAGCGGTATTTTCGTAAGGAGCTTTGGCTCCAACAACGGCGGGCAATTGCATTCCCGGCGCAAGCATACCGTCGGTATTGCGCTGATACCAGTCGAAAGTAGCAGTCAGACGGTTGTTCAACATCGTAACATCCACACCGAAATCGAGCGTCTTAGCTTTCTCCCAAGTGAAGTTAGCACTTACCAATGAGGGAATATCCGTGATGGCACTGGTGTAGTTTCCGCCCACCAACCATCCGTTATATTTATTATTCATCGGCATGGTAGGAATGAACGCGTAGGTAGAAATATTCTGATTACCAATCATACCATATGATGCACGGAGCTTCAAACCGTCTAGCCAACTGCGCGTAGGAGCCATAAACTCCTCTTCAGCAACATTCCATCCGGCAGAGACAGAGGGGAAGAAGCTGAATCTAGAAGACTTCGGGAACTTGGAAGAACCATCGTATCGACCATTAGCCTCGAAGAGATAACGATTCTTATAGTCGTAGTTCGCACGGAAGAAACCGCCTCGTACCGAGTATTCATCGTATCCGTCCTTCATCTTCAAAGTCGATGTTCCACCACCAAGTGAGGGAACTTCGGGCACAGCCTGACCATACGAGTGAGATGTCATATAGTTATAACTACTCGATTCCTGATTGAATCCGGCCATGAACTTGAAATGATGGTCGGTCAACTTCAACGTGTATGTACCGTAAATATTCAACGCATTATAGCTCGTCGTACTCTTCTGCTTCTCCAAATAGTCGTTGGTAGGTGTCGTGTCTACCCCACCTTGTATGGTCGTATAGCTATTCTTACCGGTGTAATAGTAATAATCATAGTCTCTACGATCGTAGGTATACTCTACATTAACTTCAAAGTTCTTCAACGGACGGAGTATCGAATGCAAGAATATTCGGGGATTACTGTTCTCCGTATTCGACGCATTAGACCAACGAATTTGGTTAGCCGGTGTGAAGAAAGGTGCTCCTGCGCTGATATCTTCTATCTCTGCGGGCATATTACCTTCTGGATAAAACGACGACAGACGGGTAGAATAAATAGCTCCTAATGCCGATTGAGGCAAAGAATTATTGCTGCGTGCATAGCTGAAATTAGCCTCTTGAGTGAACCATTTGGTCACATCTGCCGACACAAAAGCACTGATATTCTTACGCACGAACTTATCCTTGTTGGTTATCAACACACCATCTTGAGAAGTAAAGCCCGATGACAAGCGATAGCGCACGGCCTTTGTACCACCCGATACCGACAGATTATGCGTGTGTTGGAAGCTTGTCTCCAGCATATTCTTCACCAAATCTTTCTCGTTCAAGAAATAGATAGCACCGTTTTCGTCCTTATACATGCCGTCTCCATAGGTTTGTAGAGAAGACGGATTGGCCTTATACTGCTTCAAAAGTTCCTGCCAACGACTCACACTGGGGGCTCCCAACGACCAATATTGGTCGCCGGCTGCATCGGCATAGGTCTGCAAATAGTCGGCCAAAGGGGCTTGCCGAGGTAGGTTGATGGCGTTGCTGAAAGCCACATTGTTATTATAGTTCACTTGGAAACGAGTGTCAGACTTTGGACGTTTGGTCGTTACGAGGATAACACCACCGGCTGCACGAGCACCATAGATGGCTGCCGAAGCGGCATCCTTAAGTACTGTCACCGACTCAATATCTTCGGGATTGAGCATATCGATAGAACCTTCCACGTTGTCTATCAGCACCAATGGGGCAATGGTAGAGCCGGAACCGATGGAGTAAGCACCACGAATTTGGAACGAACGGCTCTTTCCCGGAGCATTACCGGCACTCGAAGCCATCAGTCCGGGCACCGCTCCTACAAGCGCATCAGAGGCTTTTGTCAACGGCCTACTGCCCAAGGCGTCGTCCATTTTAACCGTTGCCACAGCACCGGTAAGGTCTTTCTTGGTAGCCGTACCGTAACCTACGACCACCACTTCATCTAGTACTTTGTGGTCTTCCTGCAATGTAACACTGTAAGTGTTTTTCGTTCCCACACGAACGGTGGCCGGTGAAAAACCTACATAAGAATATTTCAAAGTGGCATTGGCCGGCACCTCCAATTGATAGTGCCCGTCTATATCGGTTATCGTGGCCTGTGTTGTACCATCGACTGCCACGGTTACGCCAATCAGCGGTTCGCCTTTGCTATCGACCACCGTACCCGTTATTTTCTTACCTCTACTAGGTTGCGTGCTTGGATGGGCACGTCTAGTCAACACAATTTGTTTGCTCGACTCCATACGATACACGATGTCCGTGCCTTTCAAAAGTCGGTTGAGTACGGTTTCAATCTTGTCGTTACTCGCCGAAACCGATACTGTCTTGTTTAAATCGGGCATCTGCTCACTATAGAAGATGTTGTAGCCCGATTCACGCTCTAACTGCTGAAGCACTTGCTGGATAGTCTTATCCTGCGCTTTGAATGTAATTTGGGCATGGCCTAACTGTACTGACAGTGCCAACAAGCCCATCGCACTCATTCGGATTAGGTTATTAATTCTTTGATTCATATCACTAAGGTTAAAAAATGATTCAAGTTTTCATGTATATATTGCCGATTTGCCTGTGGGGCGAACAATTATCCGGACGTTATTCTCTTCTTTCTTCTCATGGTATTCCTACGTTTTAGACATTTAGACTATATAGCTTCATCTCTTCGTTTACTCAACACGACCGTATTTCCTTGCCGTTCATAGTTCAAAGGATAAGTGGCAGCGATGACATGGAGTACACTGTCGAGACCGTTATTACTGATGCTTCCGGCAAACGTAACACTCCGAAGACTATTCGATTTGAACACCACTTTCACACCATATTGCCGTTCCAATGTTTTCGCGAGTTCTGCCAAAGTCACCGAACGGAAGTATAGATTATCGCCACGACGGAAGTCTACGTTGCGCACATCGTCTATCTGCTGTTTCAGGAATGCGTGTGTGCGATGATTGTAGCTTACTTGTTGGTTGGGCATCAATATCAAAGAGGCACTCTTGTCAGACACTTTCACCTTACCTTCTACCAACGATGCCGTTACGGTAGAGTCGCCATGATAGCCCTTCACGTTGAAGATAGTACCCAAGGCCTCCACATTCACACCGTTACAAGATACCACAAAACGTTTGGCAGCATTCTTTGCCACTTCAAAATAGGCCTCACCATTGAGCTTCACGATTCGTTCGGCCACATTGTAATCGGCATTGTACGTGAGTCGTGAACCCGAATTGAGCCACACCTTCGTACCATCGGGCAGCACCATCCGAGCCTTTTGTCCGTTGTCGACCACCATCTCGGCCACCTCACCATGCCTGTCGGGCGTAGCCGAACGTACACCATATATATATGTTGCCAATCCAACGCCCACCAGAAGCAGTATTGATGCCGCTATCTTACCTAGCGTAAAGAGGATGTTACGGCGCGGTTTGTCAACCTCATCCATATCGTTTTGGATGGCAGCCCACACATCCCGACTGCATTGCTCGTCCATATCGTGCGATACAGAAGCCCACAATCGGCGGTCAGCCTCATCGGTTTCCTCCTGCCTTTCATCATTATCGAGCCATTCTTCCAGCCTGTCTCGTTCTTCCTGTGAGGCTTCATGCCTCACTAGTTTTTCTAATAATATATTGTATATGTGTCTATTTGCCATACGTATAGGGTGTCAATACATCTATATATAGTACCGACATGAAGAAAAGGATTACAAAAAATAGAAAAAAAATCACTTGAGTTTTGATTGCAAAAAGTGCAATACCCGACGCACCTGCGTGGCCACCGTCTTCTCCGAGATAGACAGAAGTGCAGCTATCTCTCGATAAGTCATGTCCGATTTCCAATAGAGCATGAAGACTTGTCTGCGTGCTTCGGGCAATTCAGTAGTTAACTTTAATATCTGTTCCTCCACAAGATGACGGTCTATGTCGCGCTCTATATAGGCCGCATGCCCTTGCCGTTCTAGCTTCAGACGATTCATAATATTCTGTCGAAGCAGCTCCCGATGCAGATAATGGTACACCGCATGCCGGGCAACACTGAAGAGATAGCCCTCAAAATTCCCGTCGACATCTATGTTCATACGCTTGTTCCATATATGCAGAAACACATCGTGCGTAATATCCTGAGCCGTAGACGAGTCTTTGACAAGTGAGAATACGAAGTTATACACCCATCCGTTATACGCATCGTACACGGTTTTAAGGGCATACATCTTGCCTTTTCGAAGATTTTCCAGAACAGCTTGGTCTATGGTTTCCATCCTATCTCACCCTCTTCTAACTCTATGTTTTCCAGTCTGATTATAATCTTTGATACTGCAAAGATATAAAAATTGAAGCGGAATCCAATTATCTTGCTTGAGAAACAATACTATGATACCACATCACATGAGTCTGCTTGTCAACTCGAAAAAACCTCTCTTCCTTTGGAAGGGAAGAGCTTATCACCTCAAAGACTTACAAACTTAAATTCTTGCAGAGCCTTGGCAATGTTACTGCATAGTCGCTTCAGCACTGCTGAAAAAGCGCGGCAGCAAGGTTGCTTAGCCGTTGCAGCAACTTAAGTTTGTAAGTCTTTAGGTTGATAAGTTGCTGAGTGAGTTCTTAAATTCATAAGTTTTACCTAGCAAATAAGACACCAACAAGACCACAAAGACCACTTACAAACTACCAGTTTGGTATATAACACTTATAAAAAAGACTATTATTAAAATAGGTATACAATTATTTAAGATAAATTTGGAAGTAATATAAAAAAGTATTACTTTTGCCACCAACAACCAAAACAAAATACAAGTAAAACATAATTATTTACAAAAATTACTTTAAAAAGTAAATTTTCTATAACATCTATATCTAATATCTTTTATTATGGCATTAAAAACAAAGCGAAATCTTTCGCATTTCGGGAAAGGATGTTTTGCAGTTAATCTCGCTGTAGGACTATTCACACTCACTCCCATCAACGTGTTTGCCACAACAAATGCTGCCACTGTGACCAGTGTACAGCAACAGAAGCACCAAATCTCAGGTACAATTACCGATGTAGCTGGTGAACCTATTGTTGGAGCATCAATCACTCAACTGAATGGTGGAGGCATCGGAACGGTTACCGACATCGACGGTAAGTTCACAATCAACGCTGCCCCCGGTACCGTTTTGAAGATTACGTACGTGGGATTCTCACAACAGGCCATCACGGTAAAGGACGGTGTGAAGACTTACAACATCCAGCTGCGTGAAGACCAGCAGTCACTCAACGAAGTGGTTGTCGTGGGTTACGGCGTACAGAAGAAGGCCAACCTGACCGGTTCGGTTACTTCTATCAACTCAGAGGCCTTGGCCAGCCGCCCGGTAACAAGCGTATCGTCGGCCTTGGCAGGTACGATGTCGGGTGTAACGGCCATCCAACGTTCCGGAGAACCGGGATCGCAGAACGGAAGTATCACCATTCGAGGAAAGAACTCCATCAATGCTGCCAGCCCATTGGTTATCGTCGATGGTGTTCCGGGGTCTATGGACAACATCGATCCGCAGGATATCGAGTCGGTATCTGTATTGAAAGACGCCGCATCGGCTGCCATCTATGGTGTGCAAGCTGCCAACGGTGTCATCGTGATTACAACCAAAAAGGGACAGAACGGACAAAAAACTCGCGTGGATTACTCTGGTATGGTGTCGTTCACATCGCCTACAGACCACTTCAAGTTCTTGGGGGCGGCCGACTATGCCATGCTGTATAACGAGGCTACACTCAACGAAAATCCGGGAGCTACAATTCCATTCTCCAAAGAAGATATACAGAAGTTCCGCGACGGAAGCGACCCTATCGGGCATCCAAACACCGACTGGTACAAGGAAACCTTCAAGAGTAGTGCCATGGAGACACAACATAATATGGCAATCTCCGGTGGAACTCAGAACACCACATATATGGGTTCGCTGGGCTACACCTACCAGAACGGTATGACACACAGCCGCAGCTACAACCGTTACAACGGTCGTATGAACATCAATTCTAAGCTGAACAACTGGCTGTCTATCGGTTTGAACGCATCGGCTTACCGCGGAATCACGAAAGACGCATACAAGAGTGCGGCTTCACTGGTTCAGAACGTAAACCGTATACCGCCCACCTTCCCCATTTACAACGAAGACGGTACGTACCACTATGCCGGAATGGACAACCCAGTAGCCCTCAACGGCGACCAGACGGGCTCGATGAAGAGCTACAACTCACAGTTCTTCGGAACCGCTTACGTGGAAATCACCCCCATAACAGGGCTTAGCCTCAAGGCATTGTACAACATCCGCCACGACAACCAAGACTATCGTAACTTCAAGAAGTATTATGAATATGGCCAGCCGGGCAAGATGGAGAAGTCCGGAGTGCGCGAAGGCGAGCATAATTACTACAACTGGAACTGGTATACCACACAGTTGTTGGCCAACTACATGAAGACTTTTGCAAAGCATCACACCGTGAATACATTGCTCGGCTACGAGCAGGTAGACTACAACTATCGCTATACAAAGGCTAGCCGACAAGGCGGTGGCAGCAACGACCTGCACGAATCGTTGAACACACTCGACTCCGACGGACAGAAGAACAGCGACGGTGGATACGACACCGGCCGTCGTTCATACTTCGGTCGTGTACAGTACGACTACGACAGCAAGTACCTGTTCGAGTTCAATATGCGTGCAGACGGTTCTTCTATCTTTGCTAAAGAAAACCGCTGGGGCTACTTCCCCGCTGTATCTGCAGCTTGGAGACTCTCCGAGGAGCAGTTCGTCAAGAACAGCGCACCTTGGATTAGCAACTTGAAAGTGCGCCTCGGATGGGGTAAGACCGGTAACGAGGAGTTGAAAGCTGGAGACGTTTACCCGGCTATCCCGACTTACTCTTACGGCACAACCGTATTGGGTAGCGCCTTGACAACCACAACCTACGAGTCACGCTATGTAAACAAAAATTTGAAATGGGCTACTGTAACCAACTACGAGTTGGGTATCGAAGCTGGATTCTTGGACAACAAGTTCGGATTTGAGCTCGACCTCTATAAGAAGAAGACCAACGACATGTTGCTGAAACTCCCGATTCAAGGTGTCATCGGTATGGATGCTCCTTATCAGAATGCCGGTAGTGTGGAGAATACCGGTTTTGATCTGAACCTCTTCCACAACAACCGTATCGGCAAAGACTTCCGTTACTCTGTCAATATGAACATCTCTTATGTTCGAAACAAGATTGTCGACATGAGCGGAACAGAAGGTCCTTCAAGCAATGACAAGATATGGTATCTCGAAGGACAGCCCATCGGAGCTTTCTACGGATACGTAGCTGACGGGTTCTTCAATACGGAAGAAGAGCTGAAAGCAGGTCCGAAACGTACCGGACGAGAGAAACTTGGCGACATTAGATACAAAGATTTCAACGGCGATGGTAAGATTACGGCTGCCGACCGCAAGGTTATCGGTAAGAACTTTCCAAGCTGGACAGGCGGTTTGAACCTCAATCTGTACTACAAGGACTTCGACTTGATGATGTTATGGCAGGGTGCTTTCGACGTAGATGCATACTTCACGGGTGAGGCAGCCTATGCTTTCTTTAACAGCGGAAAGGTATTGAAGCGTCATCTCGACCGTTGGACACCGGATCATCACAATGCTTCTTACCCACGTATTACACGTAACGATCAAACCAACTTCGCCGTTTCATCATTCTGGCTGCAAGATGCATCTTACGTAAGATTGAAGAATATCACGCTCGGTTACAGTCTTCCAAAGAACCTTATCAACAAGTTGGGCATAAGCAATGCCAAGGTATTCGTATCAGGCGAGAACCTTTTGACATTCGATCATCTTGAGGGTATCGACCCAGAGGCTCCTTACGATGGCCGCGGTGCATTCTATTCTAACGTGAAGAAGATTTCTTTTGGACTGAAAGTTTCATTCTAACATAAAACATGATACACATGAAGACGAAAAAAATATATATTGTAGGTGCGCTCCTTGTGCTTGGTTTAGCTTCGTGCACAGACTTGGATAGATCACCTATTGAACAGCTTTCAGATGCCAGCTACTGGAAATCAAACGACGATGCAGTCAAAGCTGTTAACGATTTATACAATTGCGCTCCTGAATGGAACGGAGATGCCATCATCGGTTTGACCGATGCAGCTATCAATTCAGACGATGCCGTACACGGAATCAAATGGTCTGAGGGTAACATATCAAAAGGTATATACGATCCACAAGACTTCGATTGGGCCGGAAACTATGGTACTATTCGCCAGACAAACATCATCTTGAAGTACGTTCCTACTGTAGCAAGCATGTCGGATACAGAAAAAGCACAGGCTATGGCGCAAGCTAGATTCTTCCGTGCTTATCAATATTTCCAGTTGATTCGCCAGTTTGGTGACGTTCCTTACACAGAATCGCCCCTCACTTTGGAAGAACAAAAAGACGTAAAGCGTGCACCAAAGGCTGAAGTTTACAAGCATATCCTTGAAGATTTCGACTATGCTGCAACCAATCTTCCCAAAACATGGGACGGAGCTGACGATGCTCGTATCACCAAGGGTGGTGCTTTGGCCATGAAAGCTCGTGCAGCTTTGAGCCAAAACGACTGGAAAATAGCTCGCGATGCAGCCAAGGCCGTAATGGATTTGGGCGTATACGAACTCTACGATCAGGGCAATACTGGTAAATATAAGGAATTGTTCTGGACCGCAACTGATAATGGTTGTAAAGAAACTGTCATTAAAAAGCAATTCATTGCATACAAAAACGACTGGTATCTCATTGGTTGGGAAGCATTCCCAACGATCGGTTGGGGTGGTTTGAACCCCACACAGAGCTTGGTTGACGCTTTCGAAGACAAAGACGGAGCTCCGATTGCGAAGTCAAGCACTTACGATCCGACCAAACCTTTCGAGAATCGTGACCCTCGTTTAGAGACTGTTGTATTGCATGATGGCGAATCCATGTACGGTGCTACGGTGAAAGTTGCTCCTTTAAAGTCTTGCGCTCCTACCGGCATCGGTACACATGGCGACGCAACTGCGACCGGCTATAACCAGCAGAAGTGGCTTGATCCGACCGTAGATCCTAAGACCGACGGTTGGCATATGGACATGGACTACAAGATTTTGCGCTATGCTGAGGTGCTATTGACCTATGCCGAGGCTCAGAACGAGCTGCAACCGCTCGACCAGTCAGCCTTCGATGCAGTCAACAAAGTACGTGCTCGCGTTGGAATGCCGGCTCTCCAGAAGACCGATTCCAGCAAGCCTACCTACTGTGGAACACAAGATGAGCTTCGCAAGCGCATTTGGAATGAGTGGCGTGTAGAGTTTGCTTTGGAGGGTGGACACCGTCAATGGGACATCCGTCGTTGGGGTATTGCCAAGCAAGTATTGAATGCTCCGTTCTATGGATTGACTTATAAGCTTGTCGATTCTAAGGACGCTGATGCTAAAGATGGTGGTAAGATCTGCATACTTTACTCTCAAGACAAGGACGCAAAACGCGTAGAAGTGAGAAAAGGACACTACGAAGACCACAACATCTTGTATCCTATACCACAGAAGGAAATCGATTTGAACCCGAACTTGACACAGAATGCGGGCTATTCTAAATAACGATTCTAACGTATAATATCTATATAAGTGACGGCAGGAAGTCTCCAAAAGGCTCCTACCGTCACTTTCTCATCAAATCATGTTGCTTATGAAACGTCTTCATTATGTAGTGATGCTGATATTGTTCATCATCTTTTATTATGTTTATCAACATACGTTGGCCGACGTACTGTGCTACCATGAGCAACATCATCTATTCCTTTACACGGCCAACTACTTCAACCATGCCCTTGCAAGCCATGGTTTTATCTCTTATCTGACAGACTTTGTCATCCAATTCTTTTATTATCCGTGGCTGGGCACACTGGTTATGGCAACGATCTTAACCGCTATTTATGCCCTCACCGAGCGTATTCTCACACTCATCGCACCACGGTTAACTCTTTTACAGCTATCGGTTATCCCCTCGATACTGCTCCTTATCTATTCCGAAACCACCTCACACAATCTCGATCTCATCATTTTGACCTTCCTAATATTGTGTGCTATCTGTCCCATCTTACAGATAACGCAGTGGATTCGCCCCATTTTCCCCATCTATCGCGCCCCGCTTCCCAGCAAAAGAATATGGTTGTTGTTACCAGTCGGCTGCTTGATGGGCTTTTCAATCATAGCATATACCACCTTTGTACGCCAATATAATCCCAAAGAAGGAATCATGCTCAAGACCGAACACTACGCCCAGAAAGGTGAATGGGAGAAGGTCTTGGACTACAGCAACCGCTATCTACAACAAGGAAAGAACAATCAATTCTTCTCGTACTTCCGCAATATGGCTCTTTATCATCTAGGTTTGCTACCCCAACATCTCTTCGACTATCCCCCGATTGGCGGAGTCAAAGAGCTATATTTGCCTTGGAGCGGCAACGGTAGAGAAAGCGAATACGGCCATTATCTATACGAACAACTCGGATATTTGAACGAAGCACAACGCTGGGAGTTCGAGTCGATGGTGGTATGGGGTGAAACTGCCCCCCATCTTCGCAATCTTGCACGCTATAATATCGCCATAGGCCGACCACGAGTTGCCCAAATGTTTATCAACAAATTGGCTCAATCACTCTTCTATCAGGACGAAGCACGGCAATTAGAAGCACTCCGTGACGGTGGCGTCGTGCCCGGTTTGCACAATGCTTTGAAGCATGTAACCGACCATCCAGCTCGCTTCTCCAACGTATTAAACATAGGTCCGGAACTGGAATATCTGCTCCAACATGATCCCAAGAACCGTATGGCCTTCGAATATCTCATGTGTCAGCTGCTATTAAGCAATCATGTGGTACGTTTTGCCGAAGATTTGAAGTTGATGAAGAACTTCTCTTATCCCGCCATGCCACCTATCTTCGAAGAAGCCTTGATGGTTTACAAGACCGGAGTCGACGATGCAACCTTCGCAAAGGTGGGCTACGACGTATCCATGGAGACTCAACAGCGCTTCGGACGGTTCTACCAACTCGTTCAGCAACGCGACATGGCATCGCTACAAAGCGAGTTCAGTCATACCTATTGGTTCTATTTGCAATTCATCAGTCCTTATGGCAGCTCCGTCATCCAAGACAAAGGGCAGACTACAGAGTTGAAAGGAGTCAAACAATTATAATCATGAAACATCTCACATCCATCATATCGCTGGCCCTGCTATTCTTTTCGGCCTGCACATCTTATCATCAACCCGATGCCGTATCAAACGAAAAGCCAGCCATCTATCCCGATTATACCGACATAACCATGCCGGTAAACATCGCTCCCATGAACTTTGAGATTCAAAAGAAAGGCGATGCTTACCAAACGGAGATTGGCATTGTGGGGCAAGAGGCTGCCATCTTGGTGCAAGACAACAAACCTACAGTCGACATTCCATTAGACGAATGGAAAGAACTTTTGGTACAAGCAGCCGGCAAACAAGTCTATTTCCGCATCAGCATAGAACAACAAGGCAAATGGACTCGCTACCGCGACCTCATCAACACGGTATCTACCGATTCCATCGACAGTTATTTGGTCTACCGACTGCTCTACCCCGGTTACGAACTTTGGAACGAAATGGGTATCTATCAACGCGACTTGACTAGCTTCGAGCAGTCTGCCGTCATGGAAAACTCAAACTTCGACCACCAATGTATCAACTGTCATTCCTTCAGTCAGCATTCATCCGACAATATGATGGTACATATCCGAGGCAAACAGGGAGGCACAATTATCTACCACAACGGCCATATCGAGAAAATAGAACCGAAGCCCGAAGGCTTCAAACGCGGTGCCACCTACCCTGCTTGGCATCCTCATGGCCGATACATAGCATTCTCTTCCAACGAGATACAACAGTTCTTCCACTCGGCAGGAACAAAGCCTATAGAAGTTTCAGACCTTGCTGCCGACCTCATGGTATACGATGTTGAGAAGCATCAGACATTCACCGACTCCATCGTTTACAACGATACCTACTACGAAACATTCCCATTTTGGGCTCCCGATGGCAAGACCTTGTACTTTTGCAGAGCCAAAGCCATGGATCAACACCACCGTCTCGACAGCATTCGCTACGACCTTTGCAGCGTCCGATTCAACGAGCAGACAGGTCATTTAGACTCCTTGAAAATTATTTTCCCAGCTTCCGAGCACGGCAAGTCGGTCTCGTTCCCCGTGGTATCACCCGACGGTCGCTATCTCATGTTCACCCTCTCGGCCTATGGCAACTTCTCCATTTGGCATCCGGAGAGCGACCTTTGGTTACTCGATATGACTACCGGAGCAGTACGTGCACTCTCCGAGGTCAACAGCAACAACGTAGATAGTTGGCATTGTTGGTCGTCTAACGGCCGATGGTTCACCTTCAGTAGCAAGCGCGGCGACGGTTTGTGGACGCGTCCCTACTTCGCTCACTTCGACTCGAAGACTAGTCGGGCAACCAAGCCATTCGTTCTACCGCAGCGCGATCCACACTATTACGCATCGTTCATGTACACCTACAACCGCCCGGAGCTCATTCAAACGAAAATAGACTACGGTAAAATGATGGAGAAAGCAGTAGCTGGCGAAGCCATACAAGCCGAACAACGGTAGTTTTTAGTCCATCAAGTCTGTTTTTTTTAATTTTTAGTTGTTACTTTGCAAAGTAAAATAAAGAGATAGGAGTTTCGCATGGATGCTCTACTCCGGAGTTATCGGGAGTTAAAGGAGTTAGGAGGAGTTATCAGACAAATGTCCGTTATATTCCGTTTACTCCCAGTATCTCCTGTTTACTTCTATCTATACATAGACTTGCAACGTAAAATAAAGAGTTATAAAAGATGACACTAGACGAGGTTTTCCAAAAGAATGTGAAGTTGTTGACACAAGTTTCCGACGACGAACAGCAGATGTTACCTGCCAAAGAAGTACTGTTGCCGTCGGTAGATGCCGTTCGCGAGATAATAACATTGGTCAAGAAGATTGTCTTCCCCGGCTTCTTCGACAAGCGACAGAGCGATGACAATCTCCGCTCATACCACATTGGTGTCAACATGGAACAATTGGTAAAGCTGCTGCGTAAACAGATAGCTCTCGCACTACAGTACGATGACTGTTGCGACGACAACTGCCTGTCCATGCGTTCCAAGCAGTTAGCCTACCACTTCATCGACCATCTGCCCCAAATCAAGCACATGCTCTACACCGATGTCAAAGCTATCTATGCCAACGACCCGGCTGTCAACACCTATAGCGAAGTCATTTTCTGTTACCCAGTCATCGAAGCCATGGTGCATTATCGCGTGGCTCACGACCTATTACGAATGGGCGTACCCGTCATTCCGCGCATCATGGCCGAGCAAGCCCATGCAGCTACCGGCATCGACATCCATCCCGGAGCCCAGATTGGAGAGTATTTCTCCATCGACCACGGTACAGGTGTGGTCATCGGAGCAACTTGTATCATCGGCAACCACGTCATGTTGTATCAAGGTGTAACGCTTGGTTCTAAGAATTTTAAACTCGATGGCAAAGGCTTTTCGCAGCATGTAGACACACCACGCCATCCCATTTTGGAAGACAACGTGACCATTTACTCTAATTCCACCTTATTAGGGCACATCACGATTGGCCACGATACCATCATCGGTGGTAACATTTGGGTGACCAATAGTGTGCCTCCCCACTCCAAACTATTGCAGAGTAAGGCACTCGACGTGTCGTTCTCAGACGGATTGGGAATTTAGAATGCGCGGAGAATAAAATAGGTTCATCCGACAAATCGTATGATATTGCCATTGCTGATAGTCCGGAGGACTACCCTTTTTCATAGCCGTGGCTCTTTAAGCCTACGGTAGTGTGCGAAAGAGAGTATCCAGTCTGAAAGACTGCCCAACAATCTTATAACCGAAAGGGGGAGTCTGTCAGACTCAAATACCTTTGTTCTTGTTTCCGTAGGTTTCCGCTTCGCTCCAACACTACGGCTATTAATAGGGCTGCCCTTCGGGCAGTCATTGCCGGTTCACTCGATTCCTCGGATGAACCATAAAATAACTATTGAGAGAATCAGAGATACGAAAACGAGGGAAACCAATCGGTTTCCCTCGTTTTATTACGGCTTCAATACCTTCTTACCATTGATGATATAGACACCACGCTTCGTGGGTTTTACAACCCTACTGCCGTTGATGTGGTAATACACATCTGCTTTCTTATTACCACCTTGTATCGTTGTAATACTTGTTGCCACTTTTTTGCCAACGAATTTAGTATGTACATCTTTCCCCTGTGAAATCTTTAAGCCCACAGTCAATTCGTCTCCTTTTACCCCATTCGTCTCTCCTTCGAGCGATAAAGTTAGGTTTGCATCAAGTTTCTGTCCTCTTCTTGTAACTGTCGTATAGCAAGGAACTCCTTCCAACTTACCAAAAACGAAACCACTTGCACTTTGAGTAACTGGAACTTTATCAAGTGTAATATCCCCATAGGGACTTCCTCCTACTTCATAGCTCTTGAGTACCAACTTGATAGTACCCTCACTCGCACCCTTAGAAATAACGTAATTCACCTTCTTTGGCAATGGAGAAACGTCTAGTTCTATCTTTCCAGTATACTCTCCAAAAATAGGTGACACATCAATTTGGGCACTGCAAATCAATGAAATGTAGAATGCCAGCGCACAAAGTAAAGTTCTTTTCATACTGAATTTGAGTTAGTTAATAGCGCAAAGATGCAGAAAAAGAAATCAATCAAATATTTTTTAGGACAAAATATTATGACATACAAGTTTAACAACTTATCATTCCTAGCTCATAACTCCTCACTTTTCATTCCTAACTCAAAACTCATAGCCTCAAGAACTCACAAACTCAAATAACTGCAACGAGCATTCAGCATTGCTGCATGGACTTCCCAAGAACGCTGAAAAGGCTAGGCAGCAAGATTGTCAAGCCGCTGCAGCAGTTTTAGTTTATGAGTTTTGAGGTTTATAAGCCTATGAATTGCGTTGCAAATTTGTAAGTTTATAAATTCATGGATTATGAAACCATGGAATAAAAGTATTATATCGGCAATAAACACGGGCTATATGAAGAAGAGAAAAAATCCTCATCGCAAGACGATACGTATGGAAAAATGGCGAGATTACACATTTTTCATATGAATAACGTGGGATTTCGCCACTTTTTGGTACTTATACTTGTTTTTAACATAATTCCATATTGTTTCATATCTTCGCATATCTTACAATAAAATAGATAGACTAGTGAACTATTTCTAGTACGCCAAGCTGCCAAAAAGAGGTGATTCCAGAACTTTTTTGTATCTTTGCGAATATGAAGAAGATACTGTTTATCTGTCTCGGCAACATTTGTCGAAGCCCCGCAGCCGATGGAGTGATGACTCATTTGGTGAAAGAAGCGAAACGTGAGAAAGATATTTTGATTGACTCTGCCGGCATTGGCGACTGGCATATTGGGCAACTGCCCGACGCTCGCATGCGCCAGACCGGTATGAAACGAGGCTATCAATTCGACCACAAAGCACGCCAATTCCAAACATCCGACTTCTCTCGGTTCGACCATATCTATGTGATGGACAACGAGAACTATCGTATCATCACCCAAATGGCACGCACCGATGCTGATAAGAATAAGGTAGAGATGTTGGCCGACTGCCTACGTGAGCATCAATCCGCCACTATTCCCGATCCTTATTATGGGACAATGGACGACTTCGATTATGCACTCGACTTAATAGAAGATGCTTGCTCACATCTACTAGAAGAATTATAAGCAACGATTTGTCTAATAGTTTAAAAACCAGTGCTTTCAGGTTAAAAGAATCTAAAAGCCACCGATGTTTCCCCCACATTGCAAGAGTAAGTAATATATTTGTACACTATAAACAACTAAAACTTAGATAGATTATGAAAAAGAACGGATTAATACTTATGATGTTTGCTGCCGGACTGTTGGTAACTAGCTGTGCCAGCAAAAAGGAATTGCTAAATTGTCAGAACGAGAATCGCGAACTTACAACCAATTATCAGAATACAAAGGAACAATTGGCAGCTGCAAATGCACGCGTCAGTACATTGCAAGACCAACTAAACCAACAACGTAAAGCGAATGCCGACCTGCAATCATCACTCGACAAAAGTTTGACCAATGCCAACTCTAACAATATCAACATCTCAAAATTGGTAGACCAAATCAACGAAAGTAATCAATACATCCGTCACTTGGTAGAGGTGAAGAGCAAGAGCGACTCGTTGAACATGGTGTTGACCAACAATTTGACTCGCTCACTGAGCAAGGAAGAGCTGAAAGAGGTTGACGTACAGGTACTGAAAGGTGTGGTATACATCTCTTTGGCCGACAACATGCTCTACAAGAGTGGTAGCTACGAAATCAACGACCGCGCTGCTGAGACACTCAGTAAGATTGCTAAAATCATCATGGACTACAAGGATTACGACGTATTGATTGAGGGTAACACCGACAATGTGCCTGTAAATACCGATTCTCCACAGATGAAAAACATCCGCAACAACTGGGACTTGAGTGCCTTGCGCGCCTCTTCGGTGGTGCAATATCTGCAAAACCACTACGGAGTTCAGCCTAAGCGTCTCACCGCTGGTGGCCGTGGCGAATACAATCCTGTGGCAAGTAACGATACAGAGTTGGGCAAACAGCGCAATCGTCGCACCCAGATTATCATCACTCCGAAGCTCGATCAATTCATGGACTTGATTGATAAGGCACCGGAGAAAGAGTAACAAGGAGAGTAAAAAAGAGTGCTTGGTAGAAGCAATAACACTAAGAATAATCTAAAATAGCCTAAGAAGCTACCCATTCATAGCCGGAGACTGTCGAGCAAAAGCAAAGATGGTCTCCGGTTTTGCGTATGAATAAAGAGTCATTCCACCAAGTATTTTACGAAATTCCATCACGCCCAAGATTTTTTCTATAACTTTGCGTTCGGTAAGCACAGTGAGGTTTGCCCCTCATTGATTGTACCATACAAGTCGATATACAACTAATATTTTACCGACTATCCATTTGTCAAACACCTATCAATTATAGAACTAACACCTAGTCATGAAAAAACTGTTACTTTCCATCTCACTGTTGCTGGCCTCAGCCGGTACACTATCGGCCTCAACCCAAGTCAACACAGACGTAAAAACGGTCACGCTGCTTAATCCTACGACTGCCGAAATCATCTATACCAGTGGCGAGCGAATGACCGTAGACTTTTATTCCGATAACATTTTCCGCCTGTTTCAAGACAATCACGGTGGGATTCTCCGTGCACCGGAAGCCAACCCACCTGCTCAAATACTCGTGTCGAACGCACGAAAGAATATCAAGCCTCTCAGCATTGCGACCCAAAACGATGCATTCACCATCTCTACCAATCGTGTAAGTGTCCGTGTTGACAAGCAGACCGGCTTACTTAAAGTAACCGACTTGGCTAAAAACAACATTGTTATGGAACAAGCTGCACCCGTAGACTTCAAACATAGCAAGTACATCATGACATTGAAAGGAAAGCCCAACGAATATTTCTACGGCGGTGGTGTGCAGAATGGACGTTTCTCTCATCGTGGGCAGCAGATTGAAATCGTCAATACCAACAGTTGGACAGACGGTGGCGTGGCTTCACCTGCCCCTTTCTATTGGTCGACAGGTGGCTACGGCGTGATGTGCTACACCTTTGCTCCGGGACTATATGATTTCGGTTCAAAAAAGAAAGATGAGGTCTCCATATCGCACGATGCCAATTATCTCGATCTATTCGTGATGGTAGACGACAAACCCACAGCCCTTTTAGACGATTATTACCAACTTACGGGCTACCCGGTGTTGCTCCCTAAGTTCGCATTCTACGAAGGGCACCTCAATGCCTACAATCGCGACTTCTGGAAAGAGACCACCGATAAGAAGAAAGGTATCCTCTTTGAAGATGGGAAATACTATACCGAGAGCCAAAAAGACAATGGAGGCATCAAAGAAAGTCTGAATGGTGAGCTGAACAACTACCAATTCTCGGCTCGCGCAGTGATAGACCGCTACAAGAAATATGATATGCCCTTAGGATGGATTCTACCCAATGACGGGTACGGTGCAGGCTACGGACAGACAGAAACACTTGATGGTAACATCGCCAACTTACGCCAATTTGGAGACTATGCACGCAAAAATGGCGTCGAGATAGGCCTTTGGACACAGTCGCAATTGCATCCCGACCCGAAAGTAAGCGCTCTCTTGCAGCGCGACATCGTCAAAGAGGTGCGCGATGCAGGCGTTCGCGTGCTCAAGACCGATGTTGCTTGGGTGGGCGACGGCTATTCGTTCGGTCTTAACGGTGTCACCGATGTGGGGCAGATTATGCCTTACTATGGCAACAATGCACGTCCGTTCATCATCACACTCGACGGTTGGGCCGGCACACAACGCTATGCCGGAGTGTGGTCGGGCGACCAAACAGGTGGTAAATGGGAGTATATACGCTTCCATATTCCCACTTATATCGGTGCAGGATTGTCGGGTATGCCCAACATTACCTCCGATATGGACGGTATCTTTGGTGGTAAAGACTTAGCCGTCAACGTACGCGATTTCCAATGGAAGACCTTTACACCCATGCAGTTGAACATGGATGGATGGGGCTCTAACCCCAAATATCCGCAAGCATTGGGCGATACAGCCATAGCGCTCAACCGCTATTACCTGAAGTTGAAGTCGGCATTACTCCCCTATACCTACACCATCAGTCATGAAGCAGTAACAGGTAAGCCCATCATGCGTGCCATGTTCCTCGACGACGAAAATGCTTTCACGCTCGGAAGCATGACACAATATCAATATATGTATGGACCATCGCTGCTCGTAGCACCTATCTACCAAGCTACCAAAGCCGACAAAGAGGGCAACGACATGCGCAATGGTATCTATCTTCCAAAGGGTAAATGGATAGATTACTTCACCGGCGATGTGTACGAGGGAGGAAAATTGCTTAACAACTTCGATGCACCACTATGGAAGTTACCTGTGTTTGTGAAGGCAGGAGCCATCATCCCCATGACAATGACAAGCAATAACCCCTCGGAGATAGACAAGCAGTTGCGCATAATAAGCCTCTATCCCGAAGGCAAGACATCGTTTACTCTATACGATGACGACGGAACGACCGAGGCATATAGGCACGGTGAAGGTGCCACCACACTCATAGAATCGCAACTTTCGGGCAAGGGAGAACTAAAAGTAACGGTGAATCCCACCAAAGGAGAGTTCAAAGGGCAACAAAAAGACAAACAAACCATCTTCGTAGTAAATCTGACAGCGGAACCAAAAGCCGTCAAAGCTTTCATCGGCAAGGACGGGAAGCAGACTGTGAAGTTGCAAGCCGTGCATTCAAAAGCCGATTTCGACGCAGCCAAGAATGCTTATTGGATGAACGAGGCTCCCACCTTAGCAGATTTCGGATTGAAAGACGACGCGCTTGCTAAGCACACCAAAGGGCGCAATCCACAGATGTGGGTGAAGATAGAAAGCGTGAATACGGCCGACAATACCGTAGCATTGCTCATGAAAGGCTACACCTATGATCGCCCCAACCTACTCGCTCAAAAGACCGGAGCATTGCAAGCACCGGTCGATGTTGCCGTAACAGAGGCTAACACAACAGCCTATACGCTGACACCGACATGGAAAGCAGTGCCTAATGCCGACTACTATGAAGTGGAATACGATGGTATGATCTACTCTACCATCCGTGAACCGCAATTGCTTTTCAGCGATTTGAAGCCACTCACCCAATATAACTTCAAGGTAAGAGCGGTGAACAAAGACGGTGTATCAGACTGGACTGCCTTCCAAGCAACAACAAAATCCAACCCGTTGGAGTTTGCTATCCATGGACTGACAGGTAAGACATCAAGCGGAACATCGGCTGAAGACCACGAGGTTTCACGTCTTTTCGACTTCTCAGACAAGGGCGATATCTGGTTTGATTACATGGATAAGAACGGCAAACCGTTTGAACTGGTCATCGACCTACATAGCACCAACACCCTCGACAAGCTACAGTATCTGCCTCGCAACGGTGGTATCTCTGGCCGATTCCTCAAGGGAAATGTATCGGTAAGTGCCGATGAGAAGACATGGAGCGAACCAATTGCATTCAATTGGGCTAATGATGAGAAAACCAAAGAAATAGTTTTTGCCAACAATCCGGAAGTACGCTATGTGAAATTCGTCATCAACGAGGCTGTAAACAAATACCTGTCCGGCCGTGAAATCTACGTATTCAAGGTCCCGGGAACCAAAACCTATATCCCCGGAGACTTAAACCAAGATGGCAAGATAGACAGCAACGACCTCACATCTTACCTCAACTACACTGGATTACGCAAGGGAGACTCCGACTTCGAAGGCTACATCAGCAAGGGAGACCTAAACAGTAACGGTCTCATCGATGCGCAAGACATATCCGAAGTAGCTACCAAACTTGACGGCGGAGCCCGCGCAAGCAGTGAAAAGGTGGACGGAAGCGTATCCATAGCGTTCGACAAAGCCACCTATAGTACCGATGATGATGTGAAAATCGTGGTATCGGGTAAGGATTTGAAGGCTGTGAATGCCATCGGGCTGAACTTCCCTTACAACGAAGCCGAGCTGAAGTTTATGAAGATAGAGCCGTTGGCAGTCAAGAATATGATGAACATGACCAATGACAGACTGCATAAGAATGGCGAGAAAGTGCTCTACCCCACCTTCGTCAACATTGGAGACCAAGCCATTTTGAGCGGTAGTCAGGAGCTGTTCGTCATCCACTTCAAGGCTTTACGCAACATAAAACCAATGACAACCAAAGCTGGTGGCATGCTTGTCTCAACATCGTTGGACTGCAAGCCATTTGAAATCAAGAAATAATAGCAACGTCGCAAGTATCATTTGAGGAATACAAAGGAAAGAAAATTGATTTTCCTTTGTATTCCTCTTATTTTCAACTATCTTTGCAACTAGAATAAATCACCTATATATAATATACTGATAGTATGATTCTTTTTTTCAGAACTCCTTCTAAGAGTGTAATCGCCACAGAGATAGACCACCAACCTTCTCAAGGCGAAGTAGATGCACTGTGCTGGCTCTATGGCGATGCCAGTTTGGTAGAAACCCAACATTTGGACGGTTTCTTTGTCGGACCGCGCCGTGAAATGATTACCCCTTGGAGTACGAATGCCGTTGAGATTACCCAGAATATGAGTCTTAACGGCATTTCGCGTATTGAGGAATACTTCCCTGTAGATACAGAAGAGGCCGAACACGACCCTATGTTGCAGCGCATGTACAAGGGAATCGGGCAGGATGTGTTCACTGTGAGCCATCAACCGGAGCCTATCAAGCGAGTAGAAGACCTCGAAGCATTCAACGAAAGCGAAGGTCTGGCGCTCTCAAAAGAGGAGATGGAATATCTACACACGATTGAGAAGCAGAATGGACGTCCTCTTACAGACTCTGAAATATTCGGTTTTGCACAGATAAATTCCGAGCATTGCCGTCATAAGATATTCGGTGGAACTTTCATTATCGACGGGAAAGAGATGGAATCGTCGCTCTTTGCCATGATTAAGAAGACCACGCAGGAAAATCCGAACAAGATTCTATCAGCTTATAAAGATAATGTAGCCTTCTCACAAGGCCCTACCATTGAGCAGTTTGCACCTGCCGACCAGTCTACAAGCGACTATTTCCGCGTATCGGATATAGAGAGTGTCATCTCATTAAAGGCCGAAACACACAACTTCCCCACCACAGTAGAACCTTTCAACGGTGCTGCTACAGGTACCGGAGGAGAAATTCGAGACCGTATGGGAGGCGGTACCGGCTCATGGCCTATTGCAGGAACAGCCGTCTACATGACTGCTTATCCACGCTTGAAGGACGACAATGGACAAGCTGAAGTGCAACGCGACTGGGAAGATATACTTCCTGTTAGACAGTGGTTGTACCAGACTCCGGAGCAAATCTTGATTAAAGCGAGTAACGGAGCAAGCGATTTTGGAAATAAATTCGGTCAACCTTTGATTACCGGATCGCTCTTAACGTTCGAACATCAAGAGAATAATGAGAAGTATGCATACGATAAAGTGATTATGTTGGCAGGCGGTGTGGGCTACGGAAAGAAGCGCGACTGTCTGAAGAGAGAGCCACAACCGGGCAACAAGGTAGTTGTGGTTGGTGGCGATAACTACCGTATCGGGCTCGGTGGAGGCTCGGTATCGTCGGTTGACACCGGCCGTTACAGCAATGGTATTGAGTTGAATGCCGTGCAGCGTGCGAACCCGGAGATGCAGAAACGTGCCTATAATCTAGTGCGTGCATTGGTAGAAGAAGATACCAACCCAGTGGTTAGTATCCACGACCACGGCTCTGCCGGTCACTTAAACTGCTTATCTGAGCTTGTAGAAGAGTGCGGTGGAGAGATTGATATGACCAAACTTCCCATCGGAGACAAGACACTGAGTGCAAAGGAAATCATTGCCAATGAGAGCCAAGAGCGCATGGGATTGCTCATCGACGAGGCTCATTTGGAACACGTACAGAATATTGCTGAGCGCGAACGTGCACCGATGTACGTTGTCGGAGAGACCACCGGCGATGCTCACTTCTCCTTCAAACAGGGCGACGGAGTAAAGCCTTTCGACCTCGATGTGGCTCAAATGTTCGGTCATTCACCCAAGACTATCATGAAAGATAGCACCAAGGAGCGCCACTACAGCAACGTAGAATATGATAAAGCAGACCACATCGACGACTATCTGAACCGTGTACTACAGCTAGAAGCCGTTGCTTGCAAGGACTGGTTGACCAATAAGGTAGACCGTTCGGTCACAGGAAAGATTGCACGACAGCAATGTCAAGGTCAAATACAATTACCTTTGTCCGATTGTGGAGTCGTAGCGCTCGACTATCGTGGCCAAAAAGGTATCGCAACCGCATTGGGACACGCCCCTCAAGCAGGCTTGGCCAATCCCGAAGCAGGCAGTATATTGGCCGTGGCTGAATCGCTTACCAACATTGTTTGGGCACCATTAGCCGATGGAATGGATAGTTTGAGCCTGTCAGCTAACTGGATGTGGCCTTGTCGTTCGCAAGAAGGAGAAGACGCGCGACTCTATTCTGCCGTGAAAGCATTAAGCAATTTCTGCTGCGAACTGCATATTAATGTACCTACCGGGAAGGATTCCCTCTCGCTAACACAGCAATATCCCAACGGCGAAAAGATTATCTCACCGGGTACTGTCATCGTTTCCAGTGGCGGAGAAGTCAGCGATATACGCAAAGTGGTAAGTCCTGTGCTGGTTAACGACAAGAATTCAAGCCTCTATCACGTCGACTTCAGCTTCGACGAACAACGACTTGGTGGTAGCGCCTTTGCTCAAAGCCTCAACAAGATAGGCGATGATGTGCCCACAGTCAAAAACGCTGAGTACTTCACCGACTGCTTCAATGCCATCCAAGAACTCATTCGTCGTGGCTGGATTATGGCAGGTCACGACATCTCTGCAGGTGGTTTGATTACTACTTTGCTTGAAATGACATTCGCAAATACCCATGGTGGTATGCGTATCAACCTCTATAATCTAGGCGGTGACGACGTAGTGAAGAACTTGTTTGCCGAGAATCCCGGTGTCGTGATTCAGGTTTCAGACGAGCATAAAGCCGACTTCATGGCCTTTATGGACGACATGGGCGTGGCATTTGCGAAGATTGGATACCCCACACCCAACGAACGTACACTTGTAGTGAAGAAGAATGAGTGGGAACATACATTCGATATAGATGCCCTACGCGACACTTGGTACAAGACATCTTACCTCCTCGACCGCAAACAAAGCATGAACGGAATGGCTAAGAAACGCTATACCAACTACAAGAAACAGCCTGTTGAGGTGCGATTCCCGGCCAACTTCCAAGGCACATTGGCTCAATACGGCCTCAATGCTGACCGCCGTAAGCCGTCAGGAATCAAAGCAGCTATCATCCGAGAAAAAGGAACGAACGGCGAACGCGAGATGGCTTATTCGATGTACTTGGCCGGTTTTGATGTTAAGGACGTAATGATGACCGACCTCATCAGCGGTCGCGAGACCCTCGAAGACATCAACTTGATAGTCTTCTGTGGCGGTTTCTCCAACTCCGATGTACTCGGTAGCGCCAAGGGATGGGCCGGCGCGTTCCTCTACAACCCCAAAGCTAAAGAGGCACTCGACAAGTTCTATGCTCGCAAAGACACCCTTTCACTAGGTATCTGTAACGGTTGCCAACTCATGGTCGAACTCAATCTTATCAATCCTGAGCACGAACACCGCTCACATCTTTGCCATAATACGTCAAAGAAGTTTGAAAGTTCATTCCTCGGTTTGACCATTCCACAGAACGAGAGTGTCATGTTCGGTTCGCTCAGCGGTTCTAAACTGGGTCTGTGGGTGGCTCACGGAGAAGGTCGTTTCTATCTGCCTGAACCCGAAGACCACTACAATATCATTGCCAAATACAACTATGCAGAGTATCCGGGCAACCCCAATGGCTCCGATTACAACGTAGCTGGTATCTGTAGCAACGATGGTCGCCATCTCGCAATGATGCCTCATTTGGAGCGAGCTATCTTCCCTTGGCAGAACGCTTGGTATCCTGAAGACCGCAAAAACGACGAAGTGACTCCATGGATTGAAGCATTCGTTAATGCGAGAAAATGGATAGAACAAGCCTAACAGCTTCTTCCTGTCCCCCTCCATAGAGGAGAGAGGATGCCAAACATTTACAAATGATCATGAAATAAACAAACCCTTACCTTTCAAAGTTTCCCTCCCCCTCCACAGGGAGGGAAGGGGTGGGGCTTTCATCTGATGTATACAACACTATTCAAGACATTTTTCAAGATTGGACTCGTCACCTTTGGCGGTGGCTATGCCATGATTCCGATGATTGAAGCCGACGTCGTCGACAGACACAAATGGGTGAACAAGGAAGAGTTTCTCGACTTGATAGCCATTGCACAGAGTTGTCCCGGCGTCTTCGCTATCAACATCAGCATCTTCATCGGCTACAAATTGCGCAAGACCAGAGGAGCTATCTGTACCGCATTCGGGACAGCTCTCCCCTCTTTCTTGATTATCTTGCTCATCGCGATGTTCTTCCATCAATTCCAAGATAATCCTGTCATCGCCGCCATGTTTGCCGGAATCCGTCCTGCAGTCGTTGCCTTGATAGCGGTACCCACTTTCAATTTGGCCAAGAGTGCGCATATTACGCTCACCAATTGTTGGATTCCAATTCTCGGCGCATTGGCCATTTGGCTGCTCAACGTGAACCCTATCTACATTATTATAGCCGCCGGACTGGGCGGATATATCTATGGTAAATTCCTTAAAACCACTGAATAAATGATTTTCCTATTCCTTTTCATCACGTTTTTCGAGATAGGTCTCTTCGGATTCGGTGGCGGTTATGCCATGATTTCACTCATCCAAGGACAAGTAGTAACCAAATGGCACTGGATGACGATGGGCGAATTTACCAACGTGATAGCCATCAGTCAGATGACACCGGGACCGGTTGGCATCAACTCGGCTACCTATTGCGGTTACACAGCCGTACATAATGCTGGCTATGGCATGCTTATGTCTAGTCTAGGTTCGGCCACAGCCACCTTCGCCCTCGTACTTCCTTCGTTCATCATCATGCTTCTTATCAGCAAGATGTTCATGAAGTACATGCACACACCGACCGTACAAAGCGTGTTCACGGGGCTGCGTCCGGCTGTCGTAGGACTCCTTGCTGCTGCCACTCTACTGCTCATGACGCCGGAAAACTTCTATACGCCGGCCAATCCTTGGAAGTTTTGGATTTGTGTGATGCTCTTCGTAGCATCGTTTATAGGAACAAAAATCATCAAAATCAATCCCATCCACATGATTGGTTATGCCGCTTTTGCGGGATTGATGCTACTATATTAGGCTTATTAGAACAATAGATCTAATAAGCCTAATTAGTTTAATACCCAGCCTTTATCGAAATGGCATAACCGCCACCCGATACAGCCCGTAGCTTCAACAAACTCTTATGATTCACCTTTACTTTCTTAATGGTATAATCAGTAGGATTTGTTTTCCAATCAGCCTTCTTCCCATCGCAATAGATCGTAGCTTCGTATTGCTTGCCGGGAGTCAGGAAATCCAACTTCAACTTCGATTCATGGGCATGGTTCCCAGCCACACTACCTACAAACCATTCCTCACTTCCCTTCGCCTTTCGGGCCACCGTGATATACTCTCCCGGCTCGGCTTCCAAGTAACGTGAATCGTCCCAGTCCACCGCCACATCTTCTATGAACTTGAATGCATCTAAATGTTTTTCGTAATTCTCCGGTAAATCGGCCGCCATCTGTAGCGGACTGTATAGCGTTACGTACAATGCCAACTGGTTACAGATGGTTGCCATGACCCTCGCATAGTTATCCGGATTCACCTTATTCACATCCATTTCGAAGATACCGGGCGTATAATCCATCGGTCCACCTTGTAAACGAGTGAACGGAAGTATCGTCACATGCTTGAGAGTACACCCTTCCGACGCCTGAAACTCTGTTCCACGAGCCGACTCATTGCCTATCATATTCGGATAAGTACGGCATAATCCCGTCGGCCGGACAGCCTCATGGGCATTCACCATAATATGGTGTCGAGCCGCTTCCTTCACACAATAGAGGTAATGGTCTATCATCCATTGGTCGAAATGATGCCCACCATTCGGGAAGATATTACCTACATAGCCACTCTTCACTACGTCGTAACCATTGTCGTTCATAAATTGATAGGCTGCATCCAACTGCCGTTCGTAGTTCACTACACTCGAAGATGTCTCATGATGCATCATTAATTTCATGCCGCGGGCGTTGGCATAAGCTTGTAACATAGGCACGTCGAAGTCCGGATACGACTTCGTAAAGCTGTAGTTATATTGCTTCTGCCACGTATCTTCCCATCCTTGGTTCCAGCCTTCGACCAGTAATTGCGAGAATCCATGCTTACTGGCAAAGTCGATATACTCCTTCACACGAACATTATTGGGTGCATGCCGCCCCGTAGGCTTTAATTTCGTATAGTCGGTCTCCCCAAGTTTGATAGCTTGATAGTCAGCATAGTTCCACGTACTCTTGCCCGTTATCATCTCCCACCACACTCCCATGTACTTCACAGGGTGAATCCACGACGTATCAGTCAATTTACATGGTTCATTCAAATTCAGTATCAAGTGAGAAGCCAAGATGTTACGTGCATCATCGCTCACCATCACCGTACGCCAAGGCGACGTTGCCGGGCAGCGCAAGTAGCCTTTCCTGCCTTTCGAGTCGGGCGTCAAACACGATTCAAAGGTCATCGTCTTATCGTCCAACACCAAGTGCATGGCCGAATAATCCACCAATGCCGCCTCGTGAATATTGATATATAACTCCTTATCAGTCTTCAATTGCAACGATGTCTGAACCGCTGTCGGACCGATAGGTGTCTGCGTTGCATTCGGTGTAATGGCTTGCTTCATGAGTCCGCGAATCTCCGAAAGCTTAGAAATATGATATTCATATTCGTCGGTATCGTAGTCGCCGGGAATCCAATAAGCCGTATGGTCGCCCGTCATGGCAAACTGCGAGTGTTCTTCTTTCACGATGATATTGTCCATTCCCTCCTGTCTGGGAAATTCATAGCGGAATCCCATGCCATCATCATACACACGGAAGCGTATCACCAGTCGCCGTTTAGTATCGGTCTGTAGCAGCGTTACGGCCATCTCATTATAGTGATTACGAATCTGTGACACCTCTCCCCACACGGGTTTCCATGTCTCATCGAAAGTAGACTGCTCTGTCTTGTCTATCATAAAATGCTCCATCAAACTAGGATAATTGATCAATTCCAAGCCTAGATACGAGGGGCGCACCACCGTTTGTCCTTTATAAGACATCTCATAACAAGGGCGACCGCCGTCTACCCCTACCTTTACCACGATATTCTTATCGGGCGAAGTAATCGTTTGAGCCACAGCCAACAATGGCAGTAGCAGCATTGCTAATACAATCTTCATTTTCATAGAATACAACTTTTTCCTTATGAGCGGATATTAATACCGTCCGCTCTTCTTGATTAACTCTTTCAAATTCTCCATGAAGTCTACATTGGCCGTGAGATCTTCTATATTCACGTGCATTCTGTAGCGCCAATAATGATGCGGATTGGCCGGAATATTAATACGTTCGGCATTGGCATCGGCCAGTCGCAACTTCTCGTCAATAGCCAGCCAGTCTTGTATTGACACCACGCAAAGCATCGACGGGCATACCAAGTGGCACTCTATAATCTCTCGTGCCAACCATCCGGGCAACGGATGCGGTGCACTTCCACCACGATAGAGCATTGTATTGTAATACAGTTGCGTGCGGTCAGCATCCTCATCCCACCACTGTCGCAACGTAGGCATATCGTGACTGGAGATGGTACATACCGAACGGTACGGATTCCGACTTAAATAACTGAACCTAACAAAGGCCTCTTTCGGCATACTCTGTATTTCCAAACTCAATATTTTGAGTTCGTTCATCACCCAAGACACACAATCGGGCACCATACCCAAGTCTTCGGCGCACGTCATCATACGCGTAGCTTGTATCAGCCGGGGCAACTTCTTCATCGCCTCTCGATACCAAAACTGATTGTTCCGACGGTAGAAATAGTCGTCATAAATACGGTTGAATGCCATTTGATCAGCTTCATCCAATGCCTTATAAGTGTAGTCGTGTTGGACAGAGATACGTGGATGAAACAAGTCGGGATTCTTTCTGTCGCGCACAAACAGCACATCGCTGATAAGCGCATAGAGGCCTTCGCGCAATTTCTCGTCGCTCTCACCCGTCCGAGTGGCAAAGATAGCCTCCACTTTTCGCTGTGTATCGTATTCAGAGCGCATCTCGTAGACTCCTTTCTGCAACTCTTTCAAATACATCTGCTTCACTTCCGCACCTCTTTCTCCAAACAGTCGAGTAACCACCTCGTCTGTTATATAAGGTCGTAAGAACCGTTCTTCGCGGAAATGAAGGCCGTATGCCTCAATTTCTTCGCGATTCAAGCCGATGGCCGGAGCAAACTGCCCAAGCAAACCATGCACCGACTCAATGGGAATCTCCCATATTCGGAAGAATCCCAACACATGATCAATGCGATAAGCATCGAAGAATTGCTGCATATTGCTGAACCGGCGTTTCCACCAAGCACATCCGTCTTTCAACATTTCCTCCCAGTTGTAAGTGGGAAATCCCCAATTCTGTCCGTTTACGGAGAAGTCGTCGGGAGGCGCACCGGCCTGTCCGCTGAGATTGAAGTAGCGTGGTTCCATCCACACATCACAACCGTAGCGACTCACCCCGATAGGTATATCGCCCTTCAAGATAACGCCTTTGCTACGTGCATAGCCATGTACGCCAACCATCTGCGTATAGAGGATATACTGTACATAATAATAGAAAGCCACACCGGCAAATGCTTGATTGGCAGGATTGCTCAATTGTTTGCGCTCATGCTCATCCCATACGCGATGGTCGAGCCACTGCGAGAAATCACCAGTGCCATAATCGTCGCGCAATTGGCAATATCGGGCATAGGGCACAAGCCACTGTTCGGCCTCGGTAAAGAACTTCTTGAAATCGGCCGATGCCAATACCTGTGTACCCTCTTGGGCAAACAACTCTTTCAAATAAGCTGTCTTGACCTCGTTTACCTGTTCATAATCCAGCTGTGACAAACTGTTCAACTCTCTCCGTTTCTCTTCAAATGCCTTCCGAAGTTTCACACTCTTGAGCTTTGGCAACCGAGTAAAATCGGCGTATTGCGGATGGAGGGCAAACACACTGATACAGCTATAAGGATAAGAGTCGGTCCACGTGTGCGTAATAGTGGTATCGTTAATGGGCAACACCTGCAGCACACGCTGTCCAGTGGTACTCACCCAGTCTATCATTTTCTTTAAATCTCCGAAATCGCCCACACCAAAACTATCCTTAGAGCGTAGCGAGAACACGGGAACTAAGGTTCCAGCCAATCGTCGGTTGCTGATTTCAAAGAACGACTGGTTGAGCAAATAAACAGCCACATCGCCTTCTTTCATATCCGCCAACTCAATAGTACGGTTATAACCGACCTCCCACAGGGGCTCTTCAGCAACGCCCTCGGCCACGAACTTAAACTCCATGCGATTGCCTACAAGGCTGTCGGCATGCAAATCTATCGTCCACTCGTTGCGTGCATGTTCGTACATGGGCAGAGCTTTTGCCGTATTCCACGAGCCTAAGGCATCCGTCCGCCCTACCAAGGCCAACCGCTCATGGGCACGCAATTGCGGAGCTCGCACCATCACACGCACCGTTTTACTGAATGCTGTAGGCTGTTGTACGACTGTTCGACGACGATTCACACACTCCGTGAAAGCCGAACTATACAGATAAGTGTCTTCCGGCATCTCCAGCCATCGGTCGTAAATAGTGTAATTTGTCCCTTTCACGGCATTCAGTTCTAGCCGGTGAATCTCGGTCGACCACTCCTGTCGTCGACTGGCTCCCTCACAATCCACGCTATAGAAATAACTGATAACCGTGTTCTGTGCACTCTTCGCCTTCGTCATCTGGTACGTCCAATGCTGTCCATCGACCGTCGACATACGATATTGAGATACCTTTTTCTCACCGTCTTTACCTGTTACAACATCGTTGAGCAACAATTCTTCACCGAAAACGGTATGGTACTCGATATTGAATATTAACTTCATACTTCTATGGTTAGTATCTTTTCTGACTGTAAAGATAATCATTTATAAATAGGTGTACACCCTGTTGGATAGAAAAATTGAATCATCGGCATGAAATAAAAGGTACAAAAGTCCCATCTCGGCCTTCCTCGAAGAGCGAAAGAAGCTTTGCTGAGGGAACGTTAGAGACGAATAGCACTCACCCAAATCGTCCCATCTATCCGAAAGATAACCCTTTTCAATAACCATAGACCTTTGGCTAAACGGTAAAAGGCGACGCAACTTGTCCGAAGGAAAATCCTTGCCAAGAGCCGTAACCCCTCGCCCAAATAGTGAAAGACAACACTGCCTTTCAGGCAGGAAACTCATCAATTCCTACTCTTACCCTATCACTATAATAGCAAGCCACAACGTGGCTACCCTCTGTGTTAGCCGCTTGCCGGCGTGAAACAACGGCTGGCGGAGTGATAAAGATATGAGATTTGAGTGCCTTTAGGTACCCCCCGAAACGCAAAACTGCTATTGGGCGAATGCAATTCGCCCCTACTCACCACTCATAATTCATCACTTCTCACTCTAATCTCGTCTACTTATCCACTTAAAACCATCTCCCTCCCCTTTTGGGGAACCATCGGTCATCGACCGAGTAGTCGCTGTCGGCTCAGCCGGTACGACGGTAAACGAGAGAGGTAATGGCTGGGGTGGGCTGTTGCAGCAGCTTCCCAGCATCGCTGCCTCGACTTTTCAGCATTTCTGAATAGGCTATGCAGTAAAACTGCGGAGTCCTTGCAGTCTGATAGTGAACAAGGCTACGAGTGGACAAGTAGCCGAGTTGGGAGATTAGTATTTGAGTTTTGATTGAAAAAAAAGGAGCATAAAGAGAGGCAGTAGAAGCATGGTAAAGATAAAACAACCCATTCCTCATTCCTCACTATTCACCCTATTAGACTCCTTATTCTTAACTTCTCACTCCTAACTTTACCATTGTGTGTCCGCGCACAATCCTTGATTTACATCAAGAAAGATATTAAAAATATGCTAAAGAACATACAAACTCTTGTTCGATTCAAAAAGCCGATGTATCTTTGCAACGTCAAAAAGACAACAGGATTAGTTTTCTAAGGTAAGAAAAAAAAGATTGTTTAGGGATTAAACAAATAGGTTTAGTTAAGGTAAAAAAAGATTGTTATAAAGGAATATACTAAATAGGTTTAGATTAGATTAGAGAAGTTATAAAGACAGTAGGTTTAGTTAAGGTAAGAAAGAAGATTGGTACTCAGGTATAACACTATTTTTAAGGTTTTTAGTTATTTAGGTTTAGGTATTTAGATTGTCAATTTAAGAAGGTTAAATTGAAGAGGTGGAGCCGAAAGGCGGCCCACCGCGTCGGAGGGGAGAAATCCTTTTCCGATTTTTTTATTCTATCTAATACCCTCATCAATCTATTTGAGTTTTTTACCATTCAGTAAAAAAGGCCATAAAGAATTATACAATGAAAAAAAACGCTTTATTAAAGAGATAATTTCTTTCTTTTTTTTAAATCTTTGTACTACGAATTAGAAACCTTAATAATAGAGTTATAACAATCTATAAAGAACAAAAGCATCATGAAATTGAAGAATATAATATTCTAATACAATCTAAATATGGAAAAGCCACACTAATTTGCCCCACGCTGGTAAGTATTTTAGACTCAGTAAGGTTAAAATAATGAGACCCACCTCGCCAAAATAAGAATGACCCTTTGAAACGCTAGTTTTTTAGGGTCATT
>NZ_JBWPWW010000020.1:0-39695 GCF_056590795.1 Prevotella sp. C0026C3
TCTCGCTACGCTTCGAGAACGTCTGCATCTCTCGGCGAGGCCTACTCTTTTATTGCACTTCGTTTTGGAACTTGCACGTATTACCAATAAGAAGATAGAACACGATATGGATGAGCTGGCTGACAAGTTGGGTACTTTCAATACGGCATTAGGCATTTCCAAAAAATAATGTATATAACCCTAAAATTTTGAATTTATGACAACGACAAAGAAAGAACTTTCCTACTTCCATCTGAAGTTGGAAGCGTATCTCGGAGAGCATTTCCCTGAGAGAGAGAATGACAATGCGTTTATAACCGCTCGCGCAGACGAGGCATTGACGGCTTACTGCGATGCCGTGGCGCAAGGTTTCTCACATCCCGAAGCAGAGACGATGGCAAGCGAGGTGCTGTACCACAACCTACACTTCTCAAAGTATGATACCCTTGTTTCCGTACTGGAGCAGGAGTTTGAGAAGGAACTGCCAAGTCCGCTTCCCGAAAGGTTAGCACTAATTTTGCTGAACAACAAGGCAATTCAAGCGGTATTTGCCAAGTACGAACTCACGGACGACTTTGCGGCAGGTACAGAATACGACAAACTGTACACCGAGCTGACTGGTACAATCGTGCTGCTCATTAAGGTCAATGGTCTGCCAACGATAGGCGGTGAGAACATGGCTTGATACTTCACCATCGGGGGCTTTTGTAGTGTCAAGAGCCAAGATAAACGCTCCACTCCACACGTCAAGAGTTTTCCAAACACTTGTCTTTGGGTCGTTAGAGCATCTTGTTATCGCTCTTGAACTATTAAAAGCCCCGATTATGAAAACAATCATCATGAATCAAGATATTCATCAGCCCGCCTTCATCAAGGCAGACGCATCGAACAAAACCGATAAGAACAGGCAGCCGCCGACTTCTTCCAAGCAAGTCCGCCGCTTTGGTTGGACACGCTTCATCGAACTCGCCGTTCTGCTTTCCATCGTTATCGGTGCGATTTACCTCATCTCGAAGATAGTTACGCCGCAAGTCGTAACCGCCGTTTCGGTTATTCTCGGTTTCCTTATACTACGCTTCATTGTCAAAGTTATTCTGCAAGTAACCTTTACAATCCTGCGTTGGCTGTTCTGGCTTGCCGTCATCTTGGCAATCCTGCTCTGTGTGCTCTAAGGCACAAGGAAAGATATTCTTCGATTCATTCTTCTTTATGGGTGGTTATCTCACGTGAGGTAGCCACCTTTTTCGTTTTCCATACAGGCGTTGCACTTTCGCTTCTCACATCCATCTATTCCACTTTGATGTGCCATAAGTCGGTGCTGATTTCTTTTTATTCGCAAAGGTAGTAAGGGGCTTGTGGCTTTCAAAAGGTCTGTGCCGCTTGGTTTGTCTGGAAAATCTCCACACCTACGGGTTGTATTTTCCGCCAAAACCTTGTGCAAGCCCGCCCCGCTACCTCTATTTTGCTACAAAAAGGAATCAGCATACTCCGATCTTTGGACGCATAAAAAAATGTCATTATGGAACAGCAGAAAGTAAATATCACATCTTCGATGAAAGAAAAAGGATATAGCTCCTCCTCTCATTACCGCATAAGTTCGGTGGTTGATGAAAGTGAGCGTTTGATGGCGACTAAGTTTGTACAGTGGGAGGTTGAGCCATTGGACAGACTGAGGGGTAGGGTTTATGGAAGAAAAGAAAGCCGAAGCTCACAGAGAGCCGTACTTGCAAGATGAAGTTATCCGATATAAAGCTTTTATTTCAAGGTTTTAATGTGTGCTTTTATCTTTTTTATCGCCCAATCGTAATGACTTGCAGTGGTTGAAACACAGTAAGAACCGAGTGTGGAAGTCCCCGTCCAATTGAATATCCCCTTAGCAAAGAGTTCATTGTTAGAAAATGTTTCAATCAACTCCATTACATTACTATGAGTTTCTTTCAGTTTAGCCTTTGCTTCTGTCAGAGGTGTGCTTTGGTGTTTTTTCCAGAACTCAACATTCATTGTCGGGTATGTTCTCCAATTATATGGTTCGGGAAGAAATGGTTTATGCTCACCGTTGCTATTGGCTTGTACCCAATCCAACAGCAGATGATGCCATTCGTACAGATGTACAAGCACGTCACGCAGGTTCTTGTCTCTGCCCCAATGAGTTTCCTTGCCAGCCGTTGCCATTTCTTCGGCAAATGTTGCGTTCTGTTGTTCCTCACTCATCGTTTCGATGAGTTTCCACATCTTGTCAAATTGTTCGTTTGCAGATGTCATCAAATCTGCCTTTGTGGTTGCTCGTGCCATTTTTTTCAAATTAAAACAATATTCAAAATATAATTGTGGAGCGACCCTATATGACGAGCGCCGCTCCACAATCGAAAATAACTTTACGGATGTACACTTCCTCCGCCGTTCGTCTTCGTCTTCTTCTCAGGCATTGTCGTCTGCTCGTAACTCACATCGGTCAGCGTAAAATACTTTCTCGACGGATTAAGCAGCACCACAGGCTTCTCAATATGCACATTGGCATTGAATTTTTCTCCCTGCGGCACGGCTTTGCTCTTGAACGATGGTTTGAGCGTACCCAAATCGCCAAAATCCACAATGTCGCCGTTTGCCACGATGTCGCGGGCAATCTCGGTGGCATAGTTCAACACGGCTTCCACTTCCTGACGATTGAATGTGGTGGACTTTGCCACACGCTCGCAGAAACTGCGAAAATCCACACGGTGTCTGCCCGTAGGCTGGGCAATCTGAACAGTCTTTCCCGCTTGGGGACCTACATTCATTTTACGTTCCACAAGAACGTATTGCAATGGTTTGTTTGCCATAATTCTATCGTATTTTCCTCCTTTGCCCTCCTTTGCCGAAGTCGGAGGCATTGGCTGTCGGCAAAGGTTTCTTTATAAGCATAACGCAAAGATATTTCTTTTATTGCAAAAGCTCATAAGCTTTTCCGAGAAAGCTCATAAGAAATCAAGAGAAAGCTTATGAGCTTTTTGTTGATTGTCAATAAGGGGGACAAATCTCCCTACTTTGCCACTTCATTAGGGACAGATATGCCAAGATTGACAAGTATTGGGCATTTATCCGTATCTGTTTGCGCAACGGCTACAAAGTGGAGGACGGCAATTTATGGTGCGATATGGTTGATACACTTGCGACACTCAACAAGGACACACGCAGTCCGAAGTATATTTGCCCCACCGACCTAAGAGCAGCGCACGACCATTACTAAGCCAAGCGCAGAGCGATGAAAGAACGTGAGAACATTATCAAGAAGCGTAAGGAAGCGATGGAAGCCGAACAAGCATACAAGCAACTCAAAGCAAAATTCTTTGGCATAGAGTTTACGGACGGCATTATCCGCATCCATGTTTTGGAGAGTGTGCAGGAGCATTTGGAGGAGGGCACGGCAATGCACCATTGCGTCTATGACGCACACTATTACAGCAAACCGCAGTCGCTTATCTTCTCTGCCACAAAGGACGGAGAGCGCATTGAGACCATCGAGGTATCATTGGAAACGATGAAAGTGGTGCAAAGTCGTGGCGTGTGCAACAAGAACACCGAGTACCACGAGCAGATACTCGCCTTGATGCAGAAGAATATGAGAATGATAGAGCAGAGAGCAACCGCATAACACCCCTATAACAACAATTATGGCAACATACAAGACAATAGAGAAAATCCCAACGTGGAGTTTAGGCTACCTAATCAATGGAGATAGTACAGGACTGACAAACGAAGAAATTGCACTCGCAGACCAATGGTGCAAGGACATCAAAGCGGAGATTATATCGCCTGACATGGACGAGGAAGGGAATACGATGCCTTATTTTACCCACGTTCCAGCCTTTGGACTGCCCACAGAAGTAGAGGACTGTACCCTTATTTGCAGAGAGAGTAAATAAAAATATCAATCTATAAAACGACAACAATATGAAAGTACAAGTAGAAGGCATTATTCATAATTGGGCAGACGAAATCCCCAACATTATCGTGAGAGTTATCAACGCCATAAGCATAGCCGAGAACAAGGAGGAGTTGCAGACCGCACTCCTCCAAATCTCCCAAGAAACGGAACTTGACAAGTTCTTTGCCTATGGTTACGGAGCGCACCATTTTTGGCTTACCCACCGCAGGTTATCCAATGGTGAGCCAATGGAACACAGATTACTCATTGCTGAATTTTGAAGATATGGAAAGGAAAGTTTACAGAGTATGCACTTAATACATCTTTGAAGGTGCGTTTGAGGTAGCAGCCACAAACCGAGAGGAAGCCGAGCGCAAAATCCTTGAAGATTGTGGAATGGTGATGGGCAGAGGAATACACAGCACGCTGCCCGATGAACAAATCAACTGGGCTTTTAATACCCACCCCGAAGAGCGGATAATTGAAACAACCGAAAACCCCTAACACAATGAGCCACGCAATCTCAAAAATTGCGTGGCTTCTTTTCTTTTTCTTTGAACGAGTAGGCGACCAAAGAAAAGAAGCAAAAGAAAGTCGCAATAATTGCATTATAATTTAATTACGTACAAAAAGTCTGACAATTTCCATTTTTTGCAAAGTTACTCAATCATAACGAAGAAGGCGACTAAAACGACAAGAAAACGCCCCTTGCGGAGCATAAAAATGTCGCAAGAGGCGTATTTGATAATCAGGGTATATAAAACAGGGTAAACTCTACCTTTCGCCGTTTGACAAGTCCTCGTAGCACCTTTCCTCTGTATCGGCAGAAAGAGACAAATTCACGATAATAGTTCCTGTCGCCCGACTCTATCTTTCGTATTAGTCGGCTTTTGGGATGATTACCATAACCGAGCAAACGACCTATGCCTACATTGTAGGCAAGCAAAGTAAGCAGTAGTGCATCCTTACCATATCCTTTGAAGTGTTCAAAGCATTTCCAAAGGTCGGCACGAAGCAGCGAGTCCGCCTGCCGTTCCGACATATTAGAAGAGAAATGCTCGCCCGGTTGCAACCGATGACCATATCCGACATACGGATAGCAACCTTTTCTGTGTAGCCCCTCGAAGTATTTCACGACGACCACCGTACGCTCAAAAGGTGGCAAGTCCGCCAGCCGCACCCTGCGCTGGGCAAAGAACGGCTGGCAGAGCAAGCACATTATACAGAATAAAGCAAAGCGTTTAGCTGTTCGCATCGTTCAAGGCTTTGGTTACTGCTGCGTTGGTCTTTCCCTTTTCTTCCGTTTTTTCGTTGTTGAAGTTGAACGATAGCTTGACGGTCTGCCCTAAGTTGTACTCCACATACACATCAATGGTTTGTCGGTCTGTGGAAGCGGAGGTGTAGTAAAGTCGGAACACATCTTTTGTAAGCGGATAGCGGTCGTTTGGCTTGAAAACCGTCCCGTTGTCCATTCTTAGCGTTCCTTTCCCGTCGGGCTGGAAGTATCGGATGGTGTAGCGTGTGTCGGCAAATTCGCCCCCTCGTTTGAGGGTGCAGCGTATCTCTGCCGTCTGTCCCTTGACGATGTCCTTCTGAACAGGCATCGTCTCGACAGTGAACGGATAAGACTGCTGAACATCCAACTCCCTATCACAAGCAGATAAACAAAACACGGCAAGGGTTAGCACTCCCATTACCCATATACTATTAAAAATTTTCTTTTTCATTGTTCCCTACATTTATAGATTAAACCTGATTCCTGCCGATACAGCAGGGCGAAAATGATGAACATCCGTACCAAAGAGTATGCGTCCCTGTCCTTTGAGTAGCAACAGCACATTGTCCGATAAGAAACATTCTATGGAAAGATGCAGCGCACCGCCATAAACGAAGCGTGAGCGGTCGAGCAGTTTTGCCCCATCGGGAAGGAACGGCTTATCATCATTGATTTCTTCATAACCACCCAAAGCGGAGACCCCGCCATAGAGCAACACGTTCTTGCCATTGTCCGAAACAATAGGCTGCATATAGCCCAAATGCACGAAGGCTTCTTTGAGTTTCACATCATAGCTGCGATACGGCATATTTTGTTGCTCATATTCTACCGTAAGAAATGAATAGTTCTCACGCTTCAGATAGCGAGTGAGCAAAATACCTATGCCAAAATTGTCTTTGGCAAACAAATTCTCGCCTTTGATAATTGGCACGTTACCTACTATTTCCAAGCCTTTTTGCTTTGGAATCAGCCGTTGTGCCTGTGTGGGCAGCGCAATGGCCACCGCACACATAAGAAGGAAAAGATACTTCTTCATTACCATTTAAGTTTGAGGTTATCAATCTTCTGAGCCAAAAGTAAATCTTTCGGCTCGACATAGAAGGTAAGCGTTCGTCCACCATTATGCTCATAAAGCGTCACTTCAAGCTGTTTATCCTCCGAAAGCGAGAACTGTTCCAAGGCAAACACTGAACTTTCGGTGTGCTTTCCCTTGATATAGTTCACCTGATGATAGGCACGCAAGGGTTGCAATACTTGCTCCTGAATGGCAGTGCGTTTAGCTACTTTCTTATCCACGACCTTGAAGGTGATAAAGTCCACCGAGTACGGCATATTGGTCATATTGTCTATTCGGGTATGAAAATATAGCAAGCCATTGTGCGCATACAATCCCCTAAGCAGGAATTTCATACCGAATATTTGGGCACCGATATGCTTGATATAGCGTTTGTCATTCTGATAAATGGTCTTCATTATCAGCTTGACGAGTACGGGCGACTCGTTGCCGAGTTCCTTGAAATAGATGTCGGCACGGTTGCTCGGTAGTCGTCCGTCCGTTGGTGACAGAAAGTCTTTCATCTCAATGCTGAGTTTCTCCGGTTCATCAGCATACTTGACGTTGAAAGCATAGAAAGAGCCGTCGTCGCAAATCACGCTCATGTTGGTTTCCGTCTCAAAGTCCTTCACCGAAGCCTTTACACGTAGTACGTTCTCTGCATCCTCCGCCTTGCCGGCAATGATGTTCTGTGAACCCAAATCGACATAGCGGACAGCCGAAGGGAAAATCAGATGCACCGTCTTTTCAAAAGTAACCTCCAAGCCGTATGGCAGGACGATGCGTCCGTTTGGGATTGCCTTGCTCATCCCTTGAAAGAGTTCTCCCGATGAGAGCGGACGGTCGGGCGTGAGCGTTGAAGTCGTTGTCTGTGCAGTGGCTGACGCTCCCATCGTGGCAAGCAGGACAGCCGAAAAAATCCATTTTTTCATTGTTGTTATTATTTTGTTATTGCTATTTTTATTGATTGATATGCTTATTTTGACTGAACTAAGAACAGGCGGTAGCCTCCTTTGAGTGTTACCTTGACGGTGCGGAGCTTCTTTTGGAGCAGCTGACTTGCGCCCTGCATCACCCCACGAGCCGCCTCCGAGATAATCTGGTCTTTGGCAGAGGAAGCAAAGGTGAAGGAAGTTCCCATCGAACCGCCGATGTTCGCACCCACCTCTTTAAGGGCGTTGATGTCCTCCGAACCCGGAATGAACACTCCCTCCTGTCCGTCGGTGTCGTATGCCGATAGCTTCACAGCAATAATCCGTCCCTTCACTTCAATGCTCTTAACGAGCAGGTGCAGGCGGTTGCCCTCAATCTTAGCTCTCGCAATGAGTCGGCTTTGTCGGGGAATGCGCAAGCCTTGCACTTGGGCAGTTTCGAGCAGGCGCAATGCCACATTGTCGCCCTCCTTCAGTGTTGCCGTCCTGTCCACCACCACGCTAAGCGTGTTGCGGGACACGGCAGCAACCGCACTCGTGAGCGAATGAAAGCCCATATTACGTGGCTTCGTGCCGTATTGCTGAACAAAGTCAGCATCTGTCATCGGCTGGTTGAGCGAAGACACCACCTGTTTACGTTCTGCCAATACCTCCATTGCAGGAAGAGAACTGGCTACCGATACTTGTTTTGTTGCCGATGTTTCCAAAGTTCCCTTTTCCTTTGCGGGTGTAAAAGTATTGGCAGTATTGGTAGTCGAAGAAGACTGTGGCAGATACTTCGCCGCCATTTGGTAACTCTTTTCCATCAGGGCGAGCTGTCGCTTCTCCTCCGCATCCTCACTCTCGTTCTTGGCTGCCAACTCCTTTTTGAGATTATCCAACTCCGAGCGCAGTGCCTCACGCTCCTGCTCATTGGGGTCGGGCGCATAAAAAGAGTTCAGCAGGCGGTTGTTCTCCTCATAGCGGTGCATCGAACTTTCAATCTTTGCCGTCGAAGCGGCTGCTTCCGCACGCTCGCTTTCCGAGGGGGCGGTATTACTATCAAAGTAATCCGAAAGCCTGCCCATCTCCTCGCGTGTCTGTTCGTCATGGCGGCTCTTGTCGCCCAATTCGTAGGCTTTGAGTTTGTTTCCCGTCAGCTGTTCGGTGGTCGCCTGCGGTATGCTGTCGTTCAGTCCCTGCTGTGCCGCACTCTTGTCCTTGTCCGACGGGGCAAAGATGAACCACATCGAGAGGGCGAAAAGCAGTCCCAGCCCACCGAATACCAGTCCTTTTTTCAGTTGTTCTTTCTGTTTATTATCCATTTTCATTACTGTTAGTTGAATATTGTTGATAAAGTCGTATAAATACGCTATCTGTATGGATGTCGCTGTCTATTATTTTTCCCTTGGGGATAGGTAGTCTTTCCTCCTTATCGTGCGGCAGGAAAAACTGCGCTATCATCACTAAGGAACAGACGAGATAGACAAAACTTAATCCGAACACAATCAGCTTGCGCTGCCTTGCCGTGAGCCTGTCGCAATGATGGCGGAGCCACAAGTGCGCCCTCAGATAGTACCGTGCGAATGAAAATCCCCTTGTCCTTTTCATCGTGCTATCGTTTATAGGTTTGGAGGTCTTGATTCTGTCGCACCATAAACTGCTCCATGAGGAAGCCCTGCGGATTGTTGTCCGAGCGGACAGAGTTCTGCAAGGTGCAGGTCGTTATCAGGTTACGCTCCGTGATGTTGCTCGGTCGCACGATGAACTGACGGGCGTAGGTCGTTACCTCGTAGGGGTACACCTCGAAATTGCAGCGGATGGAGTCCACCTCAATACGCTGATTGACATTGCCCGAAATGGCACGGTTGTAATAGCCCTTTTCCGCCAAGTCCTTGTAATAGTTGAACGCCGACTTGTCGCAGAGCAGAAAGGCACGCTCCATGTTCTTCTCGATGGCATCCTTATCGGGCGCGATGGTGAAGAACAGTTCATGGAAACGGCGGACGTGTTCCCTCGCTTCCACAGGGCGGTTCTTGCTAGCATCCTGACTCAGTGCGAGCATCAAGGATTTTCCTTGGTCAAGCACATAGATTTTCTCTCTTTGCTCTTTGGCAAAGCCATACGAGGCATAGACGGCATAGCCGCTGACCGCCACGCAGACGATGGCGAAGACAAAGGCATAGAGCCTGATCTGACGGAATGAGGTCTCAATATTGGTGAGTGATTTGAATTCCATTGTTTTTTTCGTTTTTTGTTATTTACCTTTGAGTAATGCACCCTTGATACGTCCGATGGCATTGCCTGCAACGGCTCCGGCTCCACCTGCCAAATACTTGCCTCCGGTGTATGCGCCCTGCGCTCCACGTTGAGCCGTCTGATTGACGTTGCGACCGTATGAGCCGATGCCGCCACCCGCTTCGATAATCCAGCCAGCGACCGTTGGAACACAGAAGTAGCCCACGATACCGATGAGGAAGAAGACGATGTGATACCAACTGCCCGCATCGGGGAGGAAATTCGGATCGCTAAGGGTTTCAATATCTTTCTGCACCATCAGCACTTGTATCTTTGTCAGAAGGGCGGTCAAGATGCTGCTCACCGGTAGCCATAGATACACCGATATATAGCGAGAAAACCAAGCCGTCATCGACCCCGAAAGTCCGTCCCATACGGCAATGCCGAATACGACGGGTCCAAGAATGGAGAGCACAATCAGAATGAAAGTGCGCAGCGTGTCAATAATCAATCCCGCAGCGTGGAAGAGTATCTCCATAATATCGTGAACACACTTCAAAATCCATTGTTTCATTTGGTAGGCAGAGCGTTCCGCATACATTCCCGCAATGGTTATGGCATCCTCCGGACCGACGATGCCCATCTCTTCTATCTTTTGGTCAAAGGCTTCATTCGATACCAAAAATGCCGTTTCGGGGTTGCGCAGATAGGCTTCCTCCTGCAACTTATCCCTTTGTGCTATAAGTTTGGCAAGTGTCCCCTCCTGCTTGTCCACCATCATTTCCGTACCCTTGACGATTGGGGAGAGTACGCCATTCATTGTGCCAAGCACTATCGTAGGGAAAAACATAATGCAAAAACCAATCACAAAGGGACGTAGGAGCGGAAACACGTCGATTGCCTCGGCACGGGCAAGCGAAGCCCATACCCTCAGTGCGATATAGAAGAGCGCGCCCAAGCCCGCAATCCCCTTTGCCACACCTGTCATATCCGAACAAAGCGGCATCATCTCGTCATAGGTCGAGCGGAGCAAATCGTGTAAACTGGCAAAATCCATAAGTTTGTCCTTTCCTTACTTGATTACCAATAGCGGCTTGCCATATTACCGTAGAGGGATTTTACCTCGCTCAGTTCTCCCTTCTCTCTGGCACGCACGAAACTCACCGATATGTTCTTACGGGTGTAGTAAGATACCAGCGAACGATATTCACGTAGCGTGGTATAGATATGGTCTATCTGCTGCATACGTTCGTGGTCGTTCATCGAGAACACATTGCTTTTGGCAACCGATTTGAGTTCTTTCAGGCTCTCGCCGCTCAATTCCAATAACTTGGTATAGCCGGAAGCCATTGCAGCAAGTTCCGAAGGACGAAAATTCTTGTCTGAGAGCATCTTCTTGTACGAGGTAACGTAGATCTCCGAGATGTCGCCCACCATCAGGATACATTCTTTTACTTTATAGGCATCACCGATTAAGTTCTTGATCTTACGCAAATCGTCGTAATACTTCTTCGTGTCGTTGTAGAGTTTCTCCACCTCCTTGAATCCGTCCAAGGTGTTCTTCACCGTCTTCGAGGCGGTGGCTATTTCCTTGACGGAATTGGCGATGTTACCCGCAAAGTTGCCCGGGTCGGTTACTACCCATTGTGCGTGTGCCTGACCACCGCAGAATAAAGTCAAAGCGGTAAGTAGCATAAAAACTTGTTTTTTCATTGTTGTTGTCATATTTAAGTTGTTGAAAAATTACTTTCTTTTCTCCCGTTTTTCACTTGCCAACTGCCTGATAGCCGTTTCGATGTCGCCACCCAGCTGTTCCGCACGTTGCATCACCTCCACCTTTTCCGTCTCCTCGGTGGTATAGGTAAGGTATTCCTCCATGCTCACCTCCGTGGCATAGACGGCACTCTGCATACCGCCTAAACCTATCCACACCTCTTTATATAGTCGGTTGGTATCGTTGTTCTGGTTGATGGAAAGTATCTGACTCTTCTCCTTTTCGGAGAGTCCGAGCATGGCTTGTATGCCGTCAAACTTGGTCATGTACTTGCGCTGGTCAAGCAGGATTTTGCAGTCGGAGTTGTTGATGATACTCTCTTTGACAATGGGCGACTGAATGATGTCGTCCACCTCCTGTGTCACGACGATGGCTTCCCCGAAATACTTTCTGACCGTCTTATATAAATATTTTATATAGTCTGCCATATTAGCGGATGCAATCGCCTTCCATGCTTCCTCGATGAGAATCATCTTGCGGATGCCTTTTAATCGGCGCATCTTGTTAATGAAAGCTTCCATGATGATAATCGTTACGACAGGAAACAAATCCTTGTTGTCCTTCACTTGGTCGATTTCAAAGACGATGAAACGTTTCGAGAGCAGGTCGATGTTCTTGTCCGAGTTCAGCAGGAAGTCATACCTGCCACCTTTATAATACTGCTTGAGTGTCGTTAGGAGGTTATTGATATTGAAGTCAGAGAGCGTTACCTTAATGTCCCGATGCTCCATATCCTCCCGATACACATCACGAAGATACTCATAGAAGGTGTTGAAGCAGGGAACGATGGTGTGATCCGTCCTGATAAGTTCGATGTAGGTGTTGACGGCAGAACCAAGTTCGCCTGCTTCTGTCTTGGTAATATGTTCATCGGCACTCTTCCAAAGCGTAAGCAATAAGGTGCAGATACTTTCTCTTTTCTCCACGTCAAAGAAGTAATCATCGGTGAAGAAAGGATTAAAAGAGATAGGATGCTCATCGGTATAGGTGAAATAAACACCGTCCTCGCCCTTGGTCTTGCGGTGGATAAGCTCGCACAAGCCTTGATAGCTGTTACCCGTATCGACCAAGAGCACGTGCGCCCCTTGCTCGTAATACTGGCGTACCATGTGATTGGTGAAGAAAGACTTGCCACTACCTGAAGGACCGAGAATGAACTTGTTGCGATTGGTAATGATACCTTTCTTCATCGGCAGGTCGGAAATGTCCAAGTGGATTGGCTTGCCCGAAAGTCGGTCAGCCATCTTAATACCGAAGGGAGAGAGCGAGTCCTTGTAGTTGGTCTCTGCCGTGAAGAAACAGAGAGCTGGCTCGATAAAGGTATAGAAACTCTCCTCACTTGGAAAGTCGGCGGCATTGCCGGGAATACCTGCCCAATAGAGGGTTGCCGTATCAATGGTGTTGTGGCGTGGCTTGCACTCCATCAGTGCCAACGCGCTGCCCACATCATTCTTGATGTTGCGGAGTTCCTCCTTGTCGTCGCTCCATGCCAGCACGTTGAAGTGGGCACGAATGGAGGTCAAGCCCTGCGAGTGGGCAATGTTGAGATACTCCTGTATCCATTCTTCGTTAATCTGATTGGAACGGGAGTAGCGGGCAAGCGAGTGCATGTTGCGTGCCTGTTTCTCAAACCTTTGCAAGTTATCGTCGCTGTCCTCGATGAAGAGGTACTGATTGTAGATATGGTTGCAGGGCAGCATCAAACCTACGGGAGCGGCAAAGGACAGTCGGCAGTCGCTTCTGTCCGTTGATAATCGCTCATAGCGTGTGTCGGTGGAAACACTTGTGGGCAGGTCGTCCGTATCTGACAGCGTATGCAAACAAAGGCGGTTGTCCCCTATACGCACAAGGTCTGCTCCTAATCGTATGTCTTCCAAAGAAGCGTGTCCTTCTTCAGAAAGGGAGAAGTAGCGGTCTAAGAGTCCGCCTTTCTCTGCTGTACCCACCAAATCCTCCTCCATCATACGGCTGATCCGGATTTGCTCCGTGTCGTTGATGATACGCTCGAACTGGTCCACCGCTTCCATAAACTTGACCACTTCCTCCTTGTCGGTAATCTCCTTGGGGAGCAAGTGCCCACGGCAGAGCGAGGAAAAATTGCTCTGTCGCTGCATACGCTGCTTGTTGGTCTTGGTTAGAAAGAGATAGACTGAGTGGTGCAGGAAAGGACGCTCGTTAAAATGTCGGTTAGATGCACGTGAGAGGAAACTAAGTCCGCTTTCTGCCATCTTTGGTTGGTAACGTTCCTTGATAAACCAGTCCTGCTTATGCACGATGGTATAGTTGGGCAGCACCTTGATTGCCTTGTGCCATGCCGAGTGCATCGCCTCGTATTCGGCGGAGGTAACGGTGAAGAGTTCGGGCAGCTCCACACGGAAAGCTACCGTGATGTCGGCATCCTTGCTCACCATACAACCCTGCTCGATGGAGAGTAGCGGGAACTTCGCTTCCAAGGTCGTGATTTTACTGTTGTTTCTCATTATGCCTTGCGTTTTGGTTTGAGGTTACGGATAAGGTGAAAGACGGTACGGCGGTTCAAGAGGTAGCGCGGGTGCATCTTAATGGATCCCTGCTTCATCAGTCCGTATCTGCCGTACTTGCGGTTCATGGCGAACGTTTGCCACACGACGAGTGTTGCACCCACTAAGCCAAGACCGAGGCAGACTATCTGGTCGATGCCACAGAGATAGAGCACCACCACGAGAAAGAAGACCGCCAACAGTCCTCCCGCAAATAGGAAGAGATATTGCGCCTTCAAACCCTTGAACTCTACCGTCCGACCTACACCTTTATTGATTTCCCACTGTGCCATCGTTTACAGGAAGAAGGAACGTAAGATGGTGGCAGCCACAATCAGGAAGATACACGCACCGAACCAAGAAGCGGCTGTCTTGCTCGTATCGGGGTCGCCACTTGAGAACTTGTTGTATACTTTTATTCCTCCGATAAGACCCACTACGGCACCGATGGCATAGATGAGTTTCGTACCCGGGTCGAAGTAGGAGGTTACCATTTTTGTGGCTTCGTTGATACCTGCCATACCGTTTCCCTGTGCGTACGCTGCTGCGGTGGTCAGTGCCGTCAGGAGCAGCATCATTGTGATTTTTTTGTTGTTCATTTTGCTGTTTATTTTAAGTTGTTAAACAAATTGTCTTCTTGTGGAGGTGTCAAGGGTGGCTCGGTTTTATCGTATGATAGATATTGGCTGATTATTTTACTTTTGAGCCACCCCTGCGTTCCTCCGAAATATGAAAATCAAGAAACCATTTTTACAGATAATAGGACAGCGGTCTGTCGTCAGCATCGCCCACTGCTGTGTCAGATATGCCAGAAACAGGAGGTGTTGGGTTTTGTGATGAAGGCATTGCTGGTTGAGCACTCTGATCTTCCTTTTCTTCCGCCTTACGGATTTTCTCCAACAGTGCAGACTGTTCTCCCTGCATCTTGGCGATGTTCTCCTTGTACTTATCCAATAGCTCAGAGTCTTGAAGCTGCCGAACTGTCTCTTTGACTTCTTCCTCATCAGCCTCCTTACTGTTCTTTGCCCACTTTTGCAGGCGGACTAAGTCACGTGCGAGGACGGACTGCTCCGAAATTTCGGCTTCGCCCGATGAGGACTCGATGGATAGGTTTAATTCCTCACGGACAATCTCATCTTCGTCCACTCTCTCCATCTCGAAATCAACGTCCATTTCGTTGTCCTCTTTCATTTCTTCCTTCTTTTCGGAGTTCTGCGGTGCAAAATTATTATTATTCTGCTCCGAATTTTCAGATGATGAAACAGAGGGAATTTGTGGGATAATCGGGGAAGTGGAACGGCTTTTTCCAATCAGTACAAACTCGGCTTGCTCTATTGTTCCTTTTCCTTTCTGTCCGTCTTTTTTCTTCGTTGCTTCTTTCTTCTTGCTATCTTCATCGCTCTTTCCTTTTTTCTTGATAATGAAGTCATACGGAGATACATACCGCATATAGAAATACAGGATACCAAGCATCATCCAAATGATGATGAGTACCAGTATAAAACAGAAAAGTATTGTTTCCATCATAGTGTTATTGTGGTCTTACGTCTTTGCTTTGCTGCTGCATTATTGAGAAGTTCCTGATGTTCCCGCAGATGCTCCCGGAGGATATTATCAATATAGGAAGCAATAGATACCCTTTCTCCTAAGTCTTGTAGCACATTGCGCAGGTTCTGTAATGTCTCCAAATTGATGGAGAAAGCCGTCCGCATTTGCGAACGTACGGGATGAAAGTATAGGGAACGGTATTCCTCTATGGAAAGGGACGACCTGCCAGGTTTTTCTATTCTCGGTTTTCTTTCTCTTTTCGGTTCCGTGTTCCCGATTTCCTCTCCTCCTGTTTCGTCTGTTCGTTCTTCTTTTGCCGTCTTCATTTCTTCCGAACCTTTGTCTTCCTCTCGTGATGTTGCGAGGGAAGGCTCGATGTCCTCGGATGGATCGAAGGGGTTGGGGACCGTGACAGGTTTCACCACTACATTGTCCTCTGCCATTTTCTTCAGCTTCTTTTCCAGCTGCTGTTTTCTTTCCTCAATCGTTGCCATTTTCTGTTTTCGTTTTTAGTTTGAGTCGTTGAATTATCTCGGAGACGAGTTCATCCAGCCCCGTACCCGTTCGCAGTCCCTTTGCAGGAGGCTGATAGGTGGAACGGAACACACCACGCAGCCCGTATGTGGAAAGTTCGTGAGAGAAGCGGTGCGTGGCATATACATAGCTGGGCAGGAGTGTGAGTTCGTGTCCTTGGATAAGCTTTGTGTATTCGTCAATGATGACGTTCCTCACCCTTCTGTCCACCTTGTTCCAGAACAGGATAATGTCCTTTATCCGTGAGTCGGACATAGAAACACCAATATCCGTGATGGTCTTGGCGTATGCTATGCAGGAGACGAGTGACTGTATGTCGGCTTCAAGTGGAGACAGGATATAGTCCATCTGAAGGGACAGTTCCATCAGCTCCGTTGTTCCTGCATGACCGGGAAAGTCGAACACAACCAACTGGTACTTCTCATTGCTGATAGCGTCAATCTTACTTTGTGCTGTCTTGACGGCTTCCTTGGGGCTGGACTTGTAAATTCTGTATGCCTTTTTGCCGAGGTGCTGAAAGAATGCCTGCATAGACTTGGAAAGCTCCTCGCTTCCCTGAATGACACTCTTCTCACGTTCTCTCAGCTTGTAAAAGGAATCCTGAGACAGGTCGCAGTCCACCACGAAGAGGTTGATGCTCTGTTCGTAGTACAATATGCTGCTTACGATTTCGGCAAGCGTGCTTTTTCCGACTCCTCCCTTTTGCGAGGAGAACCCCAGAAAGATGGGGCGTTGTTGTTTGTTCTCCATAATGATAATTTCTTAGTTCATATTACTTGTCTATTTGATGTTTGGACGTTCTCTCATTCTTGAGAAGTATCAGCAGACAGTTTGTTCTGGCTGCGTATGGTTCGTGCGATAGTCTGAAAGGACGATTTATAGTTCTTGCTATCTGTTGTACTGACAATAGTTTGTCATGACAACAAATTGTTATGAATATGTTTCGTTCCTTCTTATCATCTTTAGTGTAAGCCAACGGTAATACGATGTATCTTTTACTTGTATCATCATGCCATTGTTCGCTCGTTCTGACTGCAAAATAAATGATATTTTGGCTGATTATATGACACCGATGAAGTGCAGGGAAATGCGAGGAAAAAGAGTGAATATCACTGATAATGAGATATTTGAAAATCCGCCGTAACTTTGCAGGCGAGAATAATACATGGAGGTAATATCCCGAAGCAGACACCCCACAAGGGTGGATACTTCAAACGTATCAGTTCTTGATATTGGCAAGGTGTGTCTTTGTAACACAAACTTACAGTTGTACCACAAAGACCCTTGCCCCAAAGGGGATTAAATCACTCCAAAGTCGTGATTAAAGAAAAGTAAAGCTATGGATAAGGAAGAGAAATCTCGTTCAGAGAGAAAAAAAGCGGAAAAGCCACGCTGGGACAATTGGCACGTGCGGTTGCCCAACCCCAAAGACCAGCAAAAAGTCATTGAACTTTTCCATAAATCCGGTGCAAAATCGAAGTCTGATTTTGTGCGTGGATGTATTCTTGGAGGGAAGTTCAAGGTGATAACAGTGGATAAATCCGCTGTGGACTATTATCGTAAACTCTCGGAATTGATTGCCGAAAATCATCGGATAGGCGTACTCTACAACCAAACAGTACGCGCAATAAACTCTTATCACAGCGTGAAAACTGCACAGATTTTACTTGAAAAATTGGAAAAAATCTCTGGTCAAATCATCACGCTACAACAGAAAGCCATCCAACTGACGGAACAATTTGATAGTCGATAAAGTAATATGATTGCAAAGATTTCTTCTACCGAGAACCTTGGAGGAGCATTGGGATATAACTTCAAAAAGGTGCAGCACGACGAAGCGGCAGTTCTCTGCGTGAACGAACTTCGGAAAGGCTTCGATGGCACTTTTCAAATGGATAAGGTACTTGCCGATATGCAAAAGGCGATACCAGAGCAATGCAGGACAAAGAAAACGGTTTTTCATTGCTCACTCAATCCGCACCCGGATGAGAAACTATCTGATGAAAGGCTCACACAGATTGCGAAGGAGTATATGGAGGAACTCGGCTATGGCAAGCAACCCTACATCGTCTTTAAGCATAATGACATTGCCCGTGAGCATATCCACATCGTTTCGCTTCGGGTGGATAGCCAAGGCAGAAAAATCAATGACAGGTATGAGGGCAGGCGAAGCAAAAAGATTACTGATGCTCTGGAAAAGAAATATAACCTCATTCCAAGTTCAAAGGTCAGTGATAGAACAACAACAGAAACACCAAAGGTCAATGTTGTGCAAGGAAATATCAAGGAACAGGTGGCAAACACCGTCCGTTCTGCAATGAAGCATTACACATTCTGCTCCTTAGGTGAACTAAATGCCGTTCTGCGTAAATACAACCTTGCAGTAGAGGAGGTAAAGACCGAGTATAGGGGCAAGCGATATGACGGGCTGGTCTATGTGCCTACCGATGACAAGGGCAATAAGGTGAGTACACCCATTCACGCCTCGGACATAGGTAGAGGTGTGGGCTATGCTGCCGTTCAGAACAAGATGCTGAAGTCAAAACAGATGGTTAAGCCATTGATACCAACTGTCAGAAGAAAGGTATTAGAAGTAATGCGTACTTCTCCCCGGACGGAGGAAGAACTGCGACAAAGGTTGGAGGAACAAGGCTTGCGTGCGGTAATCCGAAAGAACGAAAGCGGGCGTATCTATGGCATCACATTCATTGATGACAAAGTGGGCATTGCGCTCAACGGTTCACGATTGGGCAAAGGATATGCCGCCAATGTTTTTAATGCCTATTTCTCCAATTCAACGCATAACCCATTCTTGGATGAAACGCTGTATGGCAGTCCGTCTGTCCGTTTGGAACAATCGCCGACCGTTCAACCCTTGCAACAGAATGCAGAGGAAGGCGATAACCTTGTTGATGAGTTTCTCGAGGATATGGTGGGTGAAGCTTTCGGAACTACGGGCAATGATGATTGGAAGGAAGCTGCATGGCAGCGCAAACTCCGAAAGCAAAGTAAGGTAAATCTTAGACGAAGAAAACATTAAATAAACGAGCAATTCCAACTCCCCTCCCTTCGGAGGGGTTGGGGGAGGCTACAAATACATTATTATGGCACAAGAAGACGATTTAAGGGCATTGGGTAAGGTCATGGACTTTATGCGGGGGATTTCAGTAATTTTCCTCCTGATTAACTGTTATTGGTTCTGCTACGAGGCGTTTCAGTCGTGGCACTTCACGCTTGGTATCATTGACAAGATACTCATGAATTTTCAACGTACTACGGGATTATTTTCATCTATCCTATGGACGAAACTCTTTTGTGTGGTATTCCTCGCTTTATCGTGTTTAGGCACAAAAGGCGTGAAGGAGGAGAAAATCACATGGCCAAAGATTTGGACAGTGCTTTTCGCCGGGTTCGTGTTCTTCTTTCTGAATTGGTGGTTGTTGGCATTGCCCATTGGTAAGGTGGGTGCTGCTTCGCTCTATATCTTCACGCTGTCTGTGGGCTATATCTGTCTGCTGATGGCAGGTGTGTGGATGAGCCGACTGCTCAAAAACAACTTGATGGACGATGTGTTCAATACCGAGAACGAGAGCTTTATGCAGGAAACAAGGCTGATGGAAAATGAATACTCGGTCAATCTTCCTACACGCTTCTATTACAAAAAGAAGTGGAACAACGGCTGGATCAATGTGGTCAATCCGTTCCGTGCCTCAATGGTGTTGGGCACTCCCGGTTCGGGTAAGTCATACGCCATTGTGAATAACTACATCAAACAGCAGATTGAAAAAGGTTTTGCGATGTATATTTATGACTATAAGTTTCCCGACCTTTCGGAAATAGCCTATAACCATTTGCTCAACCACCTTGATGCTTACAAGGTAAAGCCACAATTCTATGTGATTAACTTCGACGACCCAAGAAAGTCGCACCGCTGCAATCCCATCAATCCGTCCTTTATGACGGATATTTCGGATGCCTATGAGAGTGCCTACACGATTATGCTCAACCTCAACCGCTCGTGGATACAGAAGCAGGGAGATTTCTTTGTGGAGTCTCCGATTATCTTACTCGCTGCCATTATCTGGTTTCTGAAGATATACGAGAATGGGAAGTATTGCACTTTTCCGCACGCTATCGAGTTCCTTAATCGCCCTTACGCACAGATATTCCCGATACTCACTTCCTACGATGAACTTGCCAACTACCTTTCACCTTTCATGGACGCTTGGGAGGGAGGTGCGCAAGACCAGTTACAGGGGCAGATAGCCAGTGCCAAGATACCACTGTCCCGTATGATAAGCCCCGCTCTCTATTGGGTAATGACAGGTGATGATTTCTCGCTCGACATCAATAATCCCAATGAGCCGAAGGTGCTGGTTGTAGGTAATAATCCCGATCGTCAGAATATCTACTCAGCTGCACTCGGTCTGTACAACAGCCGTATTGTGAAACTCATCAACAAGAAAAAGCAACTTAAAAGCTCTGTGATTATTGACGAGCTGCCGACAATCTACTTTCGTGGCTTGGATAATCTTATTGCCACAGCCCGAAGCAACAAGGTAGCTGTTTGCTTGGGCTTTCAAGACTTCTCGCAGCTTACCCGTGACTATGGCGATAAGGAGAGCAAGGTGATACAGAACACTGTGGGTAATGTCTTTAGCGGACAAGTCGTGGGAGAAACGGCTAAGACGCTTTCCGAACGGTTTGGTAAGGTACTTCAGCAACGACAGTCCATGACCATCAATCGCAATGACAAGTCCACCTCTATCTCCACACAGATGGACAGTCTAATCCCTGCATCAAAAATCAGTAACCTTACGCAGGGTATGTTCGTGGGTGCGGTGTCCGACAATTTTGATGAACGTATCGACCAAAAGATTTTCCACGCAGAGATAGTTGTGGATAGTGCCAAGGTGTCTGCAGAAATGAAAGCATATCAGCCTATTCCAATAATAGCAGACTTCAAAAATGAAGTTGGCTCTGATAATCTCAAAGAGACCATCGAAGCTAACTATCGCAAGGTCAAGGAAGAAATTCTCTCGTTAGTTGATTCAGAGATTATGCGTATTAAGAATGATCCGAAGCTTGCTCATTTAATCAAAATGTAATCCTTTCAGCTATACATTATTAATTATGGATTTGATTATTCCCAATAAGAATCAAAGGTATGATCTCTGTAAATCTCACAACGATTTCGTTCAAAATTGAGTATATTAATATTATAGCCTATTTTCTCATAATGCATTAAATACGGAAACAAGTGCTTCCAACCTCAGAGGATATAGCCAAAAAGTTGGAAGTGCTTATCAAAGAATGAATGAAGGGAGATATTACAGAGTCGGAATATCTCCCTTTTGATTTACTACTTCTTGAACTTGCCGCCTTTCAGGTCGCTCCCCACCATCCGCTTATTGGTTTTTTCACGGAGTTCGTCAAGAAAATAAGTGCGACTGTCATCTTTGCGATGCTTTATATTCATATATACGTTGTAGCAGTTCTTTATCTCCACTCCGAAGATTTCAGAGAGTGTGTGCCAATTCCTCCATACCAATTTCTCCATTACTGATACAATTGCAGGTGTCGAGAGCATACAAGAGTTCGACTAAATAATAAACAGAAATACCAGAAGACAATGATAAAATTGTTACTCCAGCAAAAAAATGAAACTTAAATGTCGTTATTTTCATTGCCTGATGTTTTTGCAGGCTAAGTTTGAAAGATTGTTTAGGGCAAAATAACCCTCAAAATGCAAGTAATATTTATGTAAAACTTATAATGAATCAAGATATTGCTTAGGTTTCATCCTGTGATATTTGCAGAAAGCCTCTGTGAAATGACTGAGGTTAGTATATCCAACTTTATAGCCTACTTCTGACACCGAGTAGAGGCGAGTGGAAAGCAGTCGTTTTGCCCATTCCATCTTTTCGGATAGGGCATATTCTGCGATGGCTTTTCCAATAACCTGCTTGAAGCACTTTTGTAATTTGGAACTGCTCATATTGGCTTCACGCGCCAATTCGGGAATACTCGGTACATTACTGAGACTTTGAAGAATCTGGCGACGAACACGGAATACTGATTCAACATCATTCAAGTTTAGGTTGGCAAGAGATTTTACTTCCGAACGTTTTTCGAGCTTTTCAAGGAACATTGTCAGTAATTCCATAGTTTTTCCATGCAAATGAAGCGTTGAAAAAGGATTGTCGATTTCAGTTGTAGACTTAATGTTATCCAAGACCTGTTGCATTGCAGGTGTAATGGTCTCAAACAAATAAAAAGCCTTGTCCGATTGGAGAAGCCGACCGATATAGGTTTCATGTGCTGCATCAATCTTTTCAATCCAATCCTTATTGAAAGTCAGTGTAATATTTTCATATCGTTTCTTTGGAGGAAAACTCCACTCAGTCGGGATGCTACTTGAAGGCATGAAAATGCCATCGAGCGTGTCCACTCCGACCGTTTTTGTACTTGTTCCAATTATCTGCTCGTGTTTATGCTCATTGATATAGAACATGACAGGAATCCATTTCGAGTTTTCTACCGAGCGACGTATCATAGTTATCGGCTCGTATGCTACGAAACTGATATAAGTCAATGTTAGCCATGGCAGAGGATAATATTGTTTGAAGAATCCACTACCAATAGAAGAAGGAATGGTAAATCTATCGTTTATTACTGATGTGCCAAATTGTTCGGCAACCATCTCCATCCAATCTTCAGGCTTATTAATTGCACAAAATTCTATGGTCATTTTATCATGTCTTTTTGCAAAGTTACAAACAAACACGGATAAAAACTTGAATTATTGCAAGTTTTTATCCGTATTACTCTTAAAAAAGAACCAATAGCTCCATGAGAAATGTTTTTAATGAGAGTTTACTCAAATGCGACTAAACTTGAAGGAACTCCTATGGCAGTAACAATTGGCTTTTGCGAGCATTCGCCTGTCTTGGTATTGTAGGTGTAATACCCCGTACCATTGTTACATATCATTCCAAAGACGATGAAGTCCTTGTAGCGAGTTATAGCAAAAGAGCCATTGCTATCGGTCATTGGCAAATCAAGTTTTTCGATGGTTTTGTTCCAAATGTCGATTTTCACAGGTTGGAAGTCTTTCTTGAGTATTCCAAATTCTGTATCCGTTACTTTCACGCAACTATACACAATACCATTACCTGCATAGAAAGACTTAATCATATACTGCCCTGTTTTGCCTATTCCTTTTATGGTTGTCTTCGATAGGTTGAACAGATAATCGCTATCCCATTTGTCGCTTCCTTTGCGGATACGCAGGAAACCTTCCTTATCGGCAACATTGAAGTTGTTACCCGCACTGTAAAAGTAGATGTCACCCCGCTCGTCTATGAATGCGTCAGAATGGCGGAACAATCCTACAACACTTGTGCGGTTATCTTTGATAACTTCAGTCTTTTTCGTCTTGAGGTCAATGATAGCTACCTCTGCTCCAGTACCCGGTACGGAGGTATGAGGCGAATTGAGCTGATTGAGGGAAACATACATCTTTCCATCACGGATGACATTACAGCCGGGATCAGGATTGTTGTCTTGAACCGCATAAGACGAGAGGTCAATTTCATCTTCCTTTTGCAATGTTGAAGTATTAATTAACGCAATTTTTCCACGTCCGTGTAAAGCAACGTATGCCCGCTGTTCATCAACGAAGTTAATTTCTCCGGGTTGAGCCATCTGTTCAAATGTCATAGTACCTGCTTTTATCAGTTCTCCATGGGCACCTCTTGTAAACTTATGTATCTTATCCCCGAATTTCCCTTCGGGTACAAGCACTGTATTACCCTTAGCAAAGAGGTAGCAACCGAACCCGAATTCAAATGCTTTCTTATTGTCGGTTGCTTGAGGAGTCAAATCACTGAATGTCCCTACATAAGCACTTTTGTCCACATAATGCACAAAGGTGAAATGTTGCTGAACCTCTTGAGGAGTAGGCGTAGGTTCATCATTTTTGTTACAAGATGTCAGCCCTATGAAGCCGACCAGCATAGCAGAAAAAGCTATACGATTGAAAATAGTTGTATTCATCTTTTTATATTTGTTAAATTAGAAAATTCCTTTTGAGAAGACATATCTGAATTTGAGGTGAAGTGTCCGTCCTGCCAATGGTTGGCGGAATTGGTCCCAAACTTCTTTGTTCATTATATTATGGCATTCCAAGGCTACGGAATATTTGCTTTTGTAGGTCAACAATAGACCCATGTCATTGACGAAACTGCGGGGAATACGTCGTTTCTGTAATTCGGTAAGTTCCCAGAAGTAGAAGAACTCCTCAGTAAATTTGCCGTCCCAGAAAGCCTTGACATACCAATTCTTGAATAATCGGTTGCTGTGATACTCCGCCCCGAAGTTGGCGAACAAATAGGGAATGTTCGGTAGTCGCAATCCTTTTGTCGGATTGGGGGCTTGGGTACCGGGTAAATAGTTCAAGACATCACGCACATCCTGATAAGTTAGATTTCCGTAGGCATAGACCGTTGGCGATATGTCCAATTTTATTTCGGTTTCTATACCTTTAATATGTACCTTTTCTGCGTTTACATATCCGGCTGCCATGTGTTGTTTCATCAGTTTTATCATATCGCTTACCTGCATATAAAAGCTGTTCACTTCAAACTGCAATCGCGATAAGCCGAGGACATCATTTTTGTCTATTAAGAACCCCAGATTGAAGTTGTGGCTTTTCTCTGGTCTCAATCCGGCTGCAGGAAAGGTGATGATACCATCACCGAATAGTTCTTGTGAATTGGGAAGGCGTATTGCCCGCTGGTAAGATGCTTTCAAGTGAAAACCTCTGAAGGGCTCGTATTTTATTGCCTCTATCCAGCCTATTTGTGAGGTCGTATTGTTCTTTTTCTTCGGAGCCTCAATCATCTCGTATGAAGTCAAATCTTCTATCTCGGAATGGAGGTGGAAATACTTTGCGGAGAGCATATTCGTCAGTTTCTTATCAAAGAGTTTTGACTCCCAAGTCAACCCCGAAATGAAACTGGTCTTTTTACTGGGAAATCCTCCGATAACAAAACCTGCATGCTGACTTGCAATGTTGTCGCTCGGTTGTCTTCTGGCGTAGTTAATAAGTGTGTTCAGATTCAAACTGTGATTGGCGGACAACTTGTAATCAAAATTGATACGTTCATTGATTTCCAATCCTTTGTCATTCGAGTTGTGAGGAACATCCCCTGTTTCTCCCTGTCCATTCGGACTCGGATATATGTTTCCTTCGAAATCGTGATTAACTCGTGCCGTATCCACAAAATTGTTTGTTGTATGTGAAAGGGAGAAATGAGACTCAAAGTTAAGGCGGTCGTTCAGCATTCCGCTTTTTATCAATTTATTTTCCAACATAAACATTCCTGATTTGTTTTCGGCATGTTGTATGTTTTTTAAGATACCTTGAATTTCATTGAAACGATTGTAATACCCGAACTCGGTACTAATCTCATCGAGCCAAAGTTTCGTGAAAGCAATTTTTCCCTTCAACATATACGAACGAAAACGGTCATGGTCACGTCTTACTAACAGATTTTCTCTCTCGGGAACTCTGAAAGAGTAGTCATTCTTTGCAGATGTATAATAACCTCCCGCACCGAGTAGAATGCCACTCTTTGGAAAATTCTTGCGAGAGAAGACACTTCCTTTGTGTGTTTGGTAAGATCCGAATTCATACGAGGCATCTAAATAATCCGTACTAAACTCTTTAGTAACGATATTGACGGCTCCCCCCAATCCATCACATCCGAAACGGGCGGGTATGATACTCTTATAGACTTCTATTCTTTCTATAATGTCTATCGGAATTTCATCAAGAGAAAAAGCCCCGCCAGAAGTACTCATTGGTATTCCGTCCCATAAGATTTGAATGCGGTTTCCTTCCAATCCATGAACAATAATTCTCGAACTGCTTCCTAAACCGCCAGTCTGCCCAACTTTCAAACCTATGGTTTTATTCAAAACGGTTTCTAACGAAATAGATCTGCCTTGAAGTTCTTTTGCATTTATTACAGAAACTGCTTCAGGCGACTCTCTGAGTATTTGTGCTCTTGTTTTTCCTACTACGACTACATCTGCCAGCTCTGTTGATTCCGGGAGTAGTCTTATGGTATAACGCATCCCATTTGCAGTAATCGTATCGGTAATGGTCTGATAACCGACATAACTTACCATAAGCATAAGTTTTTGATTACTTGATGCACTTAGTTTTGCAATACCTTTCCTGTTTGTAGTCGTACCATTCGTGTACGTTGGAGCATTCAAACCTTTCCATTGTACGGCGGCAAATTCTATACTGTTCCCATTTTCTGCATCAATAACTTTTATTTCTGTTGGTTGCAGTTGTGCAAACATAGGAAAAGACCACAACGATAGAAAGCCGACAATGAGCATTCTTTTGTATAAATGGACTATTGAGCTGATTGGCATATCATATTTGTTTGTGAGATTCTTTGCAAAGGTACTTACCTTCCGAGTAAATAAATAACCCTATTATACACGCTTATACCCCTGTTGTGTTTATATGCGAGCAAATTGTTGTTTTGGGGCAGTGTAATGCTTATCGGGGTTATTTTATCCCTGTTTGTTGCCTTACTTTTGCAACAGAAAAAAAATCAAAACGACACATATATGGATAAACAAAAAGTCAGACCTCTTGATGAGGAACGGGAGAGCCGTAGCCTGCTCTCCAATGCTGTGGTTATATTGCACCTTATTTTAGGCACACTCCCTATACTGCTTGTAGTGTGGGCTGTGGACAAGTTGATAAATGGCACGCTCCCTCCCATAATAGTTTGGGGTATTGGAGGAATAATGATACTATTCGCAATGCTTCGAGGCGTATTCTATGGAACCTCGATTTGGCGCGCACACCGGTCGGCTTACAATGCCCTTACACGATTGAGGTTGCGTATCATAAGTCATTTGCAACGCTTGCCGCTCGGTTTCTTTCAAGAACGGAAAGTTGGCGACTTGGTGAATATTATTAACCACGATGTGGAACAAATTGAAATTTATTTAGCACATGGATTACCCGAAATCCTTTCGGCTACGCTTTTTCCAGCCTTACTCTGGGTAATCATTATGGTGTTAGACTGGCGTTTGGGGCTGTCGCTCATTTCTCTTTTGCCTGTGGCATTTCTTCTGCAAATGGCTGTCAAAACACTTTGGGGAAAGAGCTTTCAACACTTTATGGAAAGTACGCAAAAAATGTCGGAAGACCTTTTGGAATATGTGGCTACCATATCGGTAATCAAAGCCTTCAGTAACGAGGAAAACAGAACGGAACGGGTACTTGGTGGTATGCGCGACTACATCCGTTGGGTAAAGCGGAGCATGTTTAGCGTTACCGTTCCCATGACATTGATAACGATGTTCTTGGAAGGTGGTATCGTGGTAATGACTCTTATTGGACTATGGATGATGAGTTCGGGCGAATTAACTGTAGCTCGTTTTATCCTTGCCTTGATATTGGGCGGTTTATTCTCGTCCTCCTTTGCTAAGTTGGCTACATTCCAACATTTCCGAATCGTCTATGGTCAGTCGTTGGCAAAAGTGCAGTCCATCATAGAGGTACAGACAAAGGACACGGCGGACAAGAAAACGGATACGACACAAACGGATGTTTGTTTCGAGCACGTTACATTTTCCTATCCAAACAAGGAAGACAATGCGCTAAAAGATGTATGTCTTCAATTTCCGAAAGGTAGTCATACAGCTATCGTAGGCGAGTCAGGGTCGGGAAAAACCACGCTGGCAAGTTTGATGATGGGGTTCTGGCACCCCCAAACAGGTACTATCCGATTGGGAGGAGAGAATATTACGGAACTCTCCGAACGTAACATCGCTGATTATTTTTCGATGGTACAGCAGGAGGTTTTTCTCTTTAACACAACCATTCGGGATAATATCCGTATAGGAAGACCTACCGCCACACAAAAGGAAGTGGAAACGGCAGCACAGCGTGCTCATATTCATGATTTTATCATGGGATTGCCGAATGGTTATGATACGCTGGTAGGCGAAGCTGGCGTAAAATTCTCCGGCGGAGAAAAACAGCGTATTTCCATTGCCCGAATGTTGCTCAAAGACTCTCCAATAGTTATTCTCGATGAAGCCACCGCTGCTTTGGACGGAGAGAATGAGAAACTAATCCAAGAAGCTCTTGACGAATTGCAGCGCAACAAGACCGTCATTACCATTGCCCATCGTCTCAATACGATTCAGGATATGGAGCGTATTGTTGTGATGGACAAAGGGCAGGTTGTCTCAAAAGGAACACACCAAGAACTGATGAAAGACTGTTCTCTGTACCGCAATATGACGGAGACGCAAGAACAAGTAAGTAAATGGCAACTGAAAGAAGAGGAGGTATAAACAATGGTACGCAATATATTGAATGAATTGACCGCTCGCGGAGTGCGGCATCTGATTATCTCTGCACTGTTTTTCGTGGTTTATGCTCTTTGTGGCACGGCAATCATGCTAACCGTCTTGTTCCTTATCGACCGTCATATACAAGGAGAAAGCATCTCTTTCATTTCGGCAGCATGGTTACTTGGCGGTCTGCTGGTATTGAAAACCCTATCCAATGCCATTGCCGATATGAGCAAGCATTTTGCCGGATTTGATCTTGTGGAACGTATCCGCGAGAAAATCATATTGAAACTGAAAATGTTCTCACTCGGTTTCTATACCAATGAGCGTCTGGGAGAGATAAGTACAGTCATTCACAAAGACGTGGATAACATGGAAATGGTAGTAGGACATCTATGGACACGGATGTCTGCTGATTTCATTGTAGCTCTGATACTTGGCATCGGACTGTTCTGTGTGGACTGGCGCATGGGATTGACAATGGTAGCCATTCTTCCTATTGCCCTGTTTTCTCTGTATCGGGGCATTCGCTCGGGAATAAAAGCACAGGAAGAGTCTCAGGACAATCTGGCGGATATGGTCAGCCTCTTTGTAGAATACGTCAAGGGTATTCCGGTTTTGAAAGTGTTTGGAGGAAAAGGAATGTTCCGTGACAGACTTGACCACTCTGTCAGTGAATTTGGAGAAAGCAGTAAGAATACTTCTCGTTTGGCAGCTGTGAGTGTGGGCAGATACACTTTCCTGATAGAATTGGCTTTCGCTCTGATGGCTACAATCGGTCTTTGGTGGACACAGCAGGGGGAACTTTCTCTTTTCGCTTATTTAATGTTTATCATCGTCTCAAAAGAATTCTACAAACCTTTTGTCAATATGGAGAGTCATTGGCTGAATTACATCAAGGTAAAAGATAGTTACGGACGCATTTCCCATTTATTGAATGCTCCTGTTATCACCAATCCTGAACAGCCGAAAACAGCAACCCATTTCAATCTTTCCTTTGACAAAGTGGATTTCCATTATGAGAAGGAAGGTTTTGAGATGAAAAATCTCACGTTCCATGTTCCCGAAGGAACGGTAACGGCACTTGTCGGATCGTCAGGTTCTGGTAAAACAACCATTACCAGCCTGTTACTCCGTTTCTGGGAACCGCAGACCGGTAGTATCCGTATCGGTGGTATAGACATTCGAGAAATGGACTATGATTATCTGCTCGGTAAAATCAGTGTAGTGATGCAAAATGTTATTCTCTTTTCAGATACCATTGCCAATAATATCAAAGTGGGCAATCAACATGCTACGCAGGAAGAAATCGAAGAAGCAGCACGTAGAGCGATGATACACGACTTTATCATCAGCCTGCCGGAAGGTTATGAAACAAAAATCGGAGAAAACGGTTTGGGACTCTCCGGAGGGCAGAAACAAAGGCTTTCAATCGCCCGTGCTTTCTTGAAAGACGCTCCCATCATTCTTTTGGACGAGATAACGAGCAATGTTGACCCTGTCAATGAATATAAGATACAACAGGCAATGTCTGCCCTTATCCGAAATCGCACAGTCTTGGTCATTGCCCATCATTTGCAAACCATCCGTAATGCTAATCAGATTATTGTGATGGACAAAGGACGACTTGTAGAGAATGGGACGCATGCAGAACTTGCAGCAAAAAACGGAATGTACTGCAAATTGCTGTCTATGCAATAACCTAATCAATGAAAAATATGGAGGTATGGAGTTTGATCCATACCTCTCTTTTTGCCACTTTCATCCATATTAACGCCACAAGTACGCAGTTATTTCCAACTGCTAACATGCACAGTTTCTTTGATTTACCTTTGCCCATACACCGCTATTGGTGTCATTAAATACATTGTAAAATGGACAAAAAAATCAAAGATCAAGAAGCCCTTTTGATGAAAGACTCCAAGGACGAGAATCTCAAAGCCCTCTCAGGGACAGATGAGAAAGGCGGACTGAAGACAGTATCGCCCACCGCCGAGCATGAACAGAGTTTCCTGAAGATCGACAAGCACAGCAATGCTTTGGAGAAACTCCTCTCCAACTTCATACGGCAGTTCAAGCCCCCCACACAATTCCACTTCTTCAAAGTCCTCTTCGAGGGTGTTGTTGCCAGTGCACGAGTGCTCACCGAGATGCTCAAAGCACTGGATGCTCCCTCCAATAATGCCAGTTCGGGATAAGAAAATTCCCTAAAAAGTTGGTAATCTCGCCATTATTTTGCAACTTTATGGTTGAAAATCAACAACTTACAAACATATATAGCGATGATTACCACTGACAAAGTTACTGAAACATTCTGTGTATTGGATGGCTTCTGCAAGAATTTAGATACCGAATTAACTAAAGATCTCCATATCGCCCCATGGACTAGGGATATAAGCGAATGAGAAACTGCAAAGGGCAAATGTCCAAAAGCGAAATCATGACCATCCTACTGTGCTACCATTTTGGCTCATTCCGCAACTTCAAGCACTATTACCTCTTTTTCATCGAGGAACATTTGGCAAGCTATTTCCTCTATGCCGTTTCCTACACGTGTTTCGTGGAACTCATGCCCTGCGTATTTTTCGACCTGATGCCCTTCATGCGCATCCAAGGTTTTGGAAAGTGCATGGGCATTAGTTTCGTCGACAGTACAATGATTCCAGTATGCCACAACATGAGAAGGAAATTTAACAAGGTGTTTGATGGACTTACCAAGAACGGAAAGGGAACGATGGGCTGGTGCCTTGGTCTCAAGCTGCATCTGCTGTGCAACGAGATAGGCGACGTACTCATGTTCTGCCTAACCCCCACAAATGAAGATGACAGAAACCCTAGGGTGTGGAAGGTCTTCACCAAAGTGCTCTACGGCAAAGTTTTTGCCGACAAGGGGTACATCAAGCAAGAATTCTTTGAGAACCTCTTCAACCAAGGCATCCACCTCGTTCATGGGCTCAGTCGAACATGAAAAACAAGCTTATGCCCTTGTGGGACAAGATGATACTCCGCAAGCTATATATAATAGAATGCATCAACGAACTGCTCAAGAACAAGGCTAACCTTGTCCACTCACGCCATCGTTCCGTACATAACTTCCTCATGAATCTTTGTGCGGCATTGACTGCATACTGTTTCTTCGAGAAAAAGCCCGAGGGACTGCTAGTGCGCATTGAAAAGAGTAGGCAATTGGAACTATTCTAAACAAACCCTTGTCCCGAACTGGCGTAGAAACTATATTCTAATAAAGTGATATTTTAGGCTTTACCATAAACTAAACATAATAGATTGTTTCCCATAAATTCCTTTTATTTCCTACTTTACCCGAAAACTTTTTCATCTCTTCATATACCTATAATTTAGCTGCTTGATAAGAGTATTCACCATTAAAATTATCAAGCAATGGAATCAAATAACAATGACAATTATGTGCTGGTATTGGAAGACCGCGCGGAAGTGAAGAACGAGAATGAAGCTGGGAAACTCTCTGTGGTTTCGGGTATTGACGACAAAGGCAAGCTCCAAACAATCGAAGCCAAGGACGTGCATCAGGCTGCCTTTTTGAAGTTCAACAACAAGGACGGTTTGCTGAAGAACTTCATGACCAATTTCCTCAAACAGTTTAACGAGCCGTCCCGTTTTGGACTCTACAAAGTAGTGGCTAACAACGTGGAGCAAGGTGTGGCATCGCTCCAAACAATGTTACAAAACCGTGAGAAACCTGAGAACAAGCAGCAGTTGGCAGACAGTCAGGTGTGCTTTGATGATTTCCTGCCCAAGCAGAAGAATGCCACCGCCATCGACGAGTCAAAGATTGATTGGAAGCAGCTTGACAACCTCGGTCTTACCCGTGAGCGATTGGAGCAGAGCGGAGAGTTAGCAAAGATGCTCAACTGGCAGAAGAGTAACCTTGTAACCATCGCCATCCCGATGGGTGATACTACCATCTATACCGATGCCCGTTTGGCATTCCGTACCGATGGCGAGGGTAATATTGGTTTGGCAGTTCACCCGCTCCGCAAAGAGCCACAGCTCGATTTCCCCTATATGGGACACAAGTTTTCTCCAGAAGAGAAAGAGCAACTTCTTGCAACGGGTAATCTTGGCAAGACCATCGAGATTACACCCAAAAATGGTGAGCCATTTGCCGCCTACGTTTCCATTGACCCACAGACCAACGAACTCATAGCCCTGCGTGCCGACCGTGTGAACATTCCCAAAGAGATAAAGGGTGTTACACTTTCTGATGCACAGTATAAAGACCTTGTTGAGGGCAAAGCCGTGAAAGTGGAAGGAATGACCGCCAAGAGTGGTAAGTCCTTCAATGCTACCTTGCAGGTCAATGCCGAGAAGAAAGGCATCGAGTTCATTTTCGATAACAAGCAAGGCTTGAAAGAACGACAGCAGCACACGCAGCAGCAAGGCGCACCACGCAAACTCTGTGGTTTGGAACTCTCCGACAAGCAGCGTGAAGCCTTGGACAGCGGTCGAACACTTTATCTGAAAAACATGGTGGACAAGGAAGGACAACCCTTCAATGCCTATGTCCGTATGGATAAGGAGCAGAACCGCCCGCGTTTCTACAAATGGAATCCTGACAAGAAGCAGGAAACTGGCAAAGAAAAAGTAGTTGCCGTGGCGGAAGAACACAAGACGCAGGTAGCCGTGAACAACCACGGCAAGACCAACGAAGCTACCAAGAACGTGAACGAGCCGTTAAAGTCCGGGCAGACACAGCCCACAGCCGCACAAAAGCAGAAGCAGGACGAGAACAAGCAGAAGAAGTCCCGTGGACGTAAGATGTAACCTTTAATTCTATTATCAACTATGATTACTTGTATTATTGCCGAGAAACCCTCGGTAGCCAGAGATATAGCCCGTATCGTAGGGGCTAATACCAGACAAGACGGATATTTAGAAGGTAACGGCTATATGGTTACTTGGGCAATGGGACACCTCATTACCCTTGCCATGCCCGAAGCCTACGGTTTTGCAGCCTATAAAGCAGAAGACCTGCCCATCCGTCCCAATCCCTTCCAACTTATCGTGCGACAAGTGCGCAAGGATAAGGAGTACACATCAGACCCCGCAGCACTCAAGCAACTCAAAGCCATTCGAGTTTGCTTTGACAAGGCTGACCGCATCATCGTAGCCACCGATGCCGGGCGTGAAGGTGAACTCATCTTCCGCTATATCTACAACCATTTGAACTGCCACAAACCTTTTGACAGACTTTGGATTTCCTCCCTCACGGATAAAGCCATCCGTGAAGGACTTTCCAATCTTAAGCCGGGAAGCCATTACGATAATCTCTATTACTCTGCCAAGGCAAGAAGCGAAGCCGACTGGCTTGTGGGCATCAATGCCAGCCGTGCCCTGTCCATCGCTCGCAAAGGCGGTTACTCTTTGGGAAGGGTACAGACCCCGACACTCGCTATGGTCTGCCGTCGGTACATAGAAAATCGTGATTTTTCTTCCGTCCCCTATTGGAAACTCTCCGTAGCAGCAGAGAAAGAGGGCGTATCGCTGAAAGCTGTGAGCAGTAGTGCATTTGACAATGAAGCCGATGCACAGTCCGCTCTCGCCATGCTTCGCGAACAGAGCCGGCTTACCGTGACTTCGGTCGCAAAAAAGGTGGAACATACGTCGCCACCCCTCTTGTTCGACCTTACCTCCCTACAGAAGGAAGCCAACCGAAAGCACGGCTTTTCAGCAGATAAGACCCTCTCAATCGCACAAAGCCTCTATGAGAAGAAAATCACGACCTATCCCCGCACCGGCAGTCGATACATCAGTGAAGACGTTTTCGAGGAAGTACCCACTTTACTTGGCAAGATAGGCACTGCACTTCCGACACCACTTAACCGCCACTCGGTGGACAACGGCAAGGTAACTGATCACCACGCCATTATCCCTACGGGTGAAACAACATCGGGACTATCGACAGATGAAACGACCATCTACCAAATGGTAGTCCATCGTTTCATCGAAGCCTTTTCTCCCGATTCAGAGGAGGAGAGGATGCAGGCGGAACTGACAGACGGTACAAACACCTACATTTTGAAGGCGTGCCGAAGTATCTCCTTGGGCTGGAAAGCCGTGCAGCATAGTACTGGCACGAACGATGAAAAAGGCAAAGAGGAAGAAGAACAGACTTTATCCGTATTGCCCAATCTAATAGAAAACGAGGTGTTACCACTGCTTTCTTCAGAAATTACCGAGCACAAGACCAAGCCCAAACCGCTCTATACAGAAGCGACTTTGCTTTCTGCTATGGAAAACGCAGGGAAAGAGGTCGCAGATGCAGAAAGTAAAAGAGCAATGGCAGAGTGCGGCATCGGTACACCAGCCACTCGTGCCAATATCATCGAGACATTGATTCTGCGAGACTATATCCGAAGAGAAAAGAAAACGGTAGTCCCGACAGAGAAAGGCTTGGCAGTCTATGAGATTGTCAAGGATAAACGAATTGCCAATGCAGAGATGACAGGCTCGTGGGAACTGACCCTTGCCGCCATCGAGGCTGGACAAATGCCACCCGAGAAGTTCGCACAAGGCATCAACTCCTATGTGGAGACGATTTGCGAGGAACTCCTTGCCCTTGCTCCACAGGTACAAAAGTCCTATCCCACCTACCACTGCCCCAAATGCAGCAATGAGAGTGTGGGCATCTATGCCAAAATTGCGAAATGCAGGCACGAGGGCTGCGACTTCCACATCTTCCGTGAAATCTGCGGCACGTTCCTTTCCGAGGACAATATCCGTGATTTGATAACTACCGGGCGAACGCCTATCCTCAAAGGCTTGACGAGCAAGGCAGGCAAGAAGTTCAACGCACGTCTTGTTCTGGGCGAAGACCATACCACCGCCTTTGAGTTTGAAGGAAAGAAAGGCAAAGCACGAGGAAGATAACTCTCACAGAATCGGAGATAAAACAAATTAGTTGGAAGATAGGAAAAATTATCTTCCGACTAATTTTCCCTCTCCATCTTAAAACAGAAAAATTATGGCATACAATAAGAAAGCAGTCTTGGAGGGCAATACGGAAGCCATCCGTGTGATCCTCCGATTAGAGAAAGAACGCCGTGAAGCCACCGAAGCCGAGAAAGTCCTGCTCAGAGGTTATCAAGGTTTCGGTGGTCTGAAATGCGTCTTGAACCGATGTGATAATCCCGATGACCTCCGCTATTGGAGCGCATCGGAGCAAAACCTGTTCGCGCCTACCCAAAGGCTCAAACAGATGATTTACCGTGATGCCGTCGATGCCAGCACCGCCAAACGCTATTGGGAGAGTATCAAGGCAAGCGTACTGACCTCCTTCTATACCGACACCCGTATCGTCTCCGCCATTGCCGAAGCCCTTAGTGCTGCCGACGTGCAAGTAAGAAGGTGCTTAGACCCTTCAGCAGGTATGGGAGCCTTTACCGAAACCTTTGCCAAAAGTGCCGGTATGGTCGATGCGATGGAGAAAGACCTACTGACGGCGCGCATCACACAAGCCCTTCATCCTTACGGCAAGGATAATATCTTTGTTCGGCAAGAACCCTTTGAAGCCATCGGAGAACTGGAAGAAAAGGACAAGTACGACCTGATTACCAGCAACATCCCCTTTGGCGACTTTATGGTTTATGACCGTAGTTATAGCAAGGGAGAGAATATCCTTAAACGGGAATCCACCAGAACCATTCACAATTATTTCTTTGTAAAAGGGCTGGACACTATCAAGGAGGGCGGACTTCTTGCATTTATTACCTCGCAGGGTGTATTGGACAGCCCCAAGAATGAAGCCATCCGCCGTTACCTCTTGCAGAATAGCCGTCTTATCTCCGCCATCCGCCTACCTTCGGGTATGTTCTCCGAGAATGCAGGTACGGATGTGGGCAGCGACCTGATTGTCCTGCAAAAACAATCGGGCAAGGAAATTGGTGAGGGCATCGAACAGCAGTTTGTACAAACCGCCTCTGTTCCCAAAGGCGACGGCTTTTCTATTGCGTTTAACCATAACTCCCTCTTTGAGGGCGAATGGAAGGACATTTCCCACCGCACGATTGCCATAGAGCGCACGATGGGTACAGACCCTTATGGTAAGCCCGCTTGGGAATATACGTTTGACGGCAGTATCGAGGATATGGCTGACAGTCTGTGTACACAACTATCCTTGGAAGTGGAGCAGCGTTTCGACCGCAAGCTCTACGAAACCGGCATACCCATGACCGAGGAGGAATGGCAGGTACACGTGGACAAGATGGTGCAGAAAGTGCAAGGAGGTCTAAAAACAGAACAACCACCTCTGTTACAAGAATCCAAGGATAAGGAGGAAAAGAAAGAGGATAAGGAAGATGAAAAAGAAGAAGAAAATGCTTACAATTTGATGCCCGACAGCACTAAGAAGCAACTTCCCAAACTCTATGCAACGGAAAAGCAACTCATCGGCGACCGCACAGCATACGCTCGCTACTTTTTCCCTATGGGAGCCTATACCGCCTATATGCTGGAATACGACCCCAAGGAACGCATTGGTTTCGGTGCTGTCACGATGGGCTATGGTTGGGAACTTGGGTATATGTCCCTCAAAGAAATGGAGGAAGTCAAGATACACGGATTGGGTATAGAACGGGACTTATACTTCAAACCCACTAAATTGCACGAGATAGCAGAACTGGAAGAGATTGTCAGAGGACAATACACTAAAGAACCCATCATTGAGGAAATCAAGGATGAAAGCCGTCAGGAAGTGCAGAAACCTGTACAGGAAGACAATCAACCACAAGCAATGGTAGAACAAGTCAAGGAGGTTTTGAAAGTCGAAGAAGCTGCGCCAGTTTTACATACAGAGCCTGAAACCGAACCAGCCCCAGAAGGTGTCCCCGTAATTACCCTTCAAAGACAATACGAACAAGAAAGCCGTGAAATTCGCACAGACGTGGAAGCCCCACGCGAGATGAACGGTCAGACGGTATTCTTTGATGAAGACCATCATCCGATTATGGATAGCACCATAGAGACAGAAGCCATGGAACAGTTCTTGTTTGCCCCAGAGGAATATAGTCTTTGGACACAAGATGTAGCCCGTGTAAATAATGAAATCAAAGAGGCTGCTCAACAAAAGAAGGTCAGCGATAACCAACCACTTTCTGCGAGCAGGCAACCCAAGCCGGCAAGAAGCACGCCAAGCAGTTCCCGCAGAAGCAAGAAAACTGCATCTGCTCCCGTCAGAGAGCCCTCGCTCTTTGACTTTATGGAGGAAGCCGAACCTCGCAAGCCACAGCCCATAGCAGAGGTTAAGAAAGAGTTTGATGCTTCACCGCGTCCGTTCCTTTCTTCTCCCGACTCACATTTGCGTGACGGCTCGATAGTCGTACAGAATGGGCAGGTAGGTTTCCTGTCTGACTTGAAACGACATCCTACCTTCAACCCGATGGACTTACCCTTTGCTCAGCTCTCACGGCTGAAAGCATATATTGAGATTAGGGAGAGTTATCACCGACTCTATGATTATGAGGCGAACAACCAAGCGGAGGACAAGGAAGAGCGTGAGAAACTCAATCGGCTTTATGACGACTATGTAGGTCGTTGGGGGTACTTCAACCAGAAGACAAACACCGATGTCATCAAGATGGATGCCACCGGAGTGGAAATGCTGTTCTTGGAACGCTCCGAGAACGGCAAGTACATCAAGGCGGACATCTTCGACCATCCGACGGCTTTTTCCACCTCCGAACTGTCCATAGCTTCAGACCCGATGGAGGCATTGGGCGCATCACTCAACAAATACGGCACGGTGGAGCTTGACTATATGAGTTCTTTGCTTCCCGATATGGAAGAGAGCGATATGCTTTCTGCTTTGGAAGGACGCATCTTCTACAATCCCGAAGAGGACAGCTATGAGGTAGCCGACAAGTTTATTTCTGGCAATGTGATTGAAAAGGCGGAGCGTATCGAGTCGTGGCTCTTGGATCATCCGGAGCATGAGGAAGCGAAACAGAGTCTGACTGCCCTGCGTGCCGCCACTCCCACGCCCATTCCCTTTGCTGATTTGGATTTCAACCTCGGTGAACGCTGGATACCCGCGAAAGTCTATGGCAAGTTCGCCTCGGAGTTCTTCGAGACGGACATCAGGGTGAGTTATCATTCTAATATGGACGAGTATGCCATTGGCTGCGACCAAAAGAACGGTAATATCTGGCACAAATATGCTGTACAAGGTGAGTTTAGACGCTATGACGGACTCAATTTATTGAAGCACGCACTTCACAATACCATTCCTGACATTAACAAAAGCAAGACCATACTTGATGCGGAGGGTAATGAGAAGACGATTAAGGTTCGTGACGGTCATGCCATACAGATGGCAAATGCCAAGATTGAGGAAATCAGACAAGGCTTTGTAGATTGGCTCGGACGGACACCCGACACGTTCAAGGAGCAGCTCTCTGACCGTTACAACCGCCTTTTTAACTGCTTTGTGCGTCCCAACTTCGACGGTACGCATCAGTCGTTTCCCGACCTCGACCTTAAAAGATTGGGCATACAAGACCTTTATAAGAGTCAGAAAGATGCCGTGTGGATGCTGAAGACCAATGGAGGTGGTATCTGCGACCACGAGGTCGGTGCAGGTAAGACGCTTATCATGTGTACAGCAGCCTACGAGATGAAGCGGTTGGGATTGGCTAACAAACCGATGATTATTGGACTCAAAGCAAATGTATTCGATATTGCCGACACTTTTCGCAAGGCTTATCCCAATGCCAAGATACTCTATCCGGGAAAGAATGACTTCAGCAAGCAGAATCGCCAACGCATCTTCAATGACATCAAGAATAATGATTGGGACTGCATTATCCTCACGCATGAGCAGTTCGGCATGATACCGCAAGCATTGGAGATACAAGAAGCGATTTTGCAGAAAGAAAAAGATTCTGTAGAAGAAAATCTTGAAGTGCTCCGTATGCAGGGAGCGGACATTTCCCGTGCCATGCTCAAAGGCTTAGAAAAACGTAAGCAGACCTTGGAAGCCAAGTTACAGGACATTCAAGACAGCATTGCCGAGCGCAAGGACGATGCCGTGGACTTTAAGATGATGGGTATTGACCACCTTTTTGTAGATGAAAGCCACCAATTCAAGAACCTGATGTTCAATACTCGCCACGACAGAGTGTCGGGCTTGGGCAATCCGGATGGCTCACAGCGTGCGCTCAATATGCTCTTTGCCATTCGCACCATACAGGAGCGGTCAGGCAAGGACTTGGGAGCAACTTTTCTTTCGGGAACTACTATCAGTAATTCGCTAACAGAATTATATTTGCTCTTCAAATACTTGCGCCCGCAAGCCTTGGAGAAGCAGGGCATTAACAGTTTCGACGCATGGGCTGCGGTCTTTGCCAAGAAGTCCACTGACTATGAGTTTTCCATCACCAATGAGATTATTCAGAAGGAACGCTTCAGAACCTTTATTAAAGTGCCTGAACTTGCCTCGTTCTATGCGGAAGTATGGGAGTAGAAAGCAGAAAATGGCATAAAACTCATATCTGACTGAAATACAGCGGATATTGCTTGTTTCTT